>JAATGF010000051.1 GCA_015654795.1 Bacteroidales bacterium | reverse complement strand
CTCACGGAAGAATAAAAGATGAATACGCAACCCTGAAATGGTTGAATATTAATACAATAAAAGTTCAACCCCTTCGGGGCTGTAATCTTTATTTCATTTCTTTTCCACCGGTTTTACCGGTGGTTATTCAAATTTTATCCCTGCGGGATAATTAAACGACTTTTCGGAGTGGACTCAAGGTTAAAACAAAGTCTTTCAAAGCTGTAAGATGAAAACAACTTTGGTAATTCACTAATCCTCGATTTTCGCATGCCTTGCAAACACCGACATAAACCTTCCGGGAACCGGTGTTTCGTATCGCACTTCAGCGCCATTTACGGGATGGATAAAAGCAAGCACCCTGGCATGAAGGCATGTCCGTCCAATAAGATTGGTCTTAGCGCCGTATTTCTTATCGCCTACAACGGAATGCCCTAATTCTTTCATATGAACCCTGATCTGATTTTTACGGCCCGTTTCCAGCTTTACCTCTACCAACGTGATCGCTTCACCGCGTCGTAAGACTTTATAATGGGTAATCGCTTCATCTCCTTCGCCGGGGACTTTTGTCGAATACATGATTAAAGCCTTGTTCTCCTTGAGGAAAGAACGGATTGTCCCCTCATCATTTTCAACAATACCTTCTACAACTGCAACATAGGTTCGCTCAATTACGGCGTCATGCCACGCACGCTGCATAATCGACTGAACCTCTTCGCTCTTGGCAAACATCATAATTCCTGAAGTGTCGCGGTCGAGTCGGTGAACGACGAAAATGCGGTTATTTGGATTCTCGCGTTTTACATGTCCGCTCAATATACTGTAAGTCGTGAGCAGTTTCTCCTTCGCCGTTGCGATTGAGAGCATTCCTGCTTCTTTCTCTATAACAATAATATACGGATCCTCAAAGAGTATCCTTAATCCTTTATATTTGATCTCTTCGGGAATCTTTCCCATCGTAATCGTCACCTTTTGCCCCGTCAAAACGGGATAATCAAATTGGGTAATCGTATGAGAATCAACTGAGACCTGTCGGTGAGCCAATAATGCTTTAACGGTTGTCCGGCTTTTCCCGCTCAACTGTTCAATCAGAAACTTCAGCAATTCCGAATTTTTATTTACATCTAACAGAATCTGTTTTGGAGTTATTTTTTCGGGATTCGAAGGCAATTGTTCCATAATATATTGATTTTTTTAATTTCTAAATAAAAGACAAACAAGCTACCGCTTTAATGATAAACCTTTTCAAGTAAGAATGAATCCACCTTATCCGTATAATTGAAATTGGTCGATTTTAAGAGATCAAGGTAAGCTTTCACAACTTCTGTACTCTTGCTTTCCGGATTTTTAACAACGAACGCTTCAAATGACACTTTTGAACTATCGTTCAAATGATTAGAAGAAGGATCGAATACCCTCGAATTATCCATTCCTGCCAAAAATGCGCCCAGGTATTGTGCATATTGATCCTGCGCCAACTTGATTGAAACAAAATCAGGATACTTTGTCATAAAATTCTCCCAACTCATAATACGTGAAGTCAGCGAATCTGGAGGAATAAGGATTGTACCGTCTTCGGCAAATCGGGTCTGCTGATCTCTGCTTTCGATTGTAAGGTATTCACGATAGGCCGGTGAAAGTGCAGACCCAAAATTCTTCAATAAATACGTTGTTTGGGGCTCCAGATAGAAAGTTCCTTCTGATGAACTAAGGAGAATTCCGTAAGAAGCAAGGGAATTTTTCAACTGCTTCACGGCCTCAGATGATGGTGATTTTTCAAGTTGACTACCGACACTTTCGTTATTTTCGAGATAACTTCCAGCTACATTATTATAGAAATCGTTGAAAACAACAAACATTGAGTCGCGCGTAAGGGTATCGGCTACGCTATTTTTAAAGAGCATACTGGCAGCATCAAGTGAAGTAAGTTCTCCCGGATCAAGCTGATCGAGTATTTTGCGATATTCAACAGCATTGGTCAACTTTATTTCCGCTACCTTCGCCAGATCAATGGCCGAATCGCCTTTTGCCAAAGAACCACTGTCAGGTTTTTTTGACCGGTTGAAATCACATGAAAATAAGAAACTACTAATCAACAGGATAAATATATAACGCATTTCGATTGTTTTATTAAAGTTTTAATTGCTTTCCGCCATTACGGACTGAAAAATGTGATTGACCTCCCGGAATTTCACTTACAAAAAATTTACCGCTTCTTTTACCGGTTACTGCCTTTCCATCTATATTCAGTTCCGGATTTTCAATTTCACGCACAGGAATATATACAATGGTCTTCATATCAGAAGGAACCGAAACCTGAAGATCAAAATGAGTGGTATTATCTGTTTCAAATTTACATTGTACTGAACCTCTTATCGTTGGTACTTTGATCGTTGAATTCGTAAGCCCTCCGGTTTGGGGTTTGATCTGTGCAATGCCAAAACCCGGAGTCAGGGGAACGATTCCCCACAATCCGCGCGTAACCATATTGGCAGGAACAGCTCCCCAGGCATGATTCCAGTCGAGATTTGGCTTATATTTCTCATCCCATGCCTCAAGGGTAATAGTAGAACCTGCTTTGATCATATTCCACCAGCTACGGTCATTGGTTGCACGCATCAAATCAAGCGCTGCCTGATCTTCACCTGACCGATAAAGCGATTCAAGCAAAAATTGGGCGCCATATACGCTGCAACCCATTCCCCTTGTTTTTATAAATTGAGCCACTTCAGCAATCGAACCTTCGGGTGTAAGCCCAAATGCTGCCGGAAATATATTGGCATGAAGTGATGAATGCTTAGATCCTTCGCCATCAGTGTATCTATGTCCGGTTGGATCAAAAAGCTTCTCGTTTATCGATGTCTTTACCATTTCGGCCCGTTTCCTATAAAACAATTCATCATCACTGTATCCGAGCGATTTTGCTATCAGCGACATGAGTCTAAGTGATTCAAAATGAAAGGCATTAATAACAGTATTGACTTTAGGCATTTCATTACCGTCGCGCTCAGCCAATGGCCAATCCACGATGTCACGGATCGGCGTTTTTATATGAATATCGCTGAGAATTTTAGCGTCTAACAGGCCAGTTTGCGTACTGATCAGTCCATCTTCTCTCGCGAGTGAGAGCAAAGTCTTATTTTTTAAATCTTTATAGAAATAGGCCAATGATTCAGTATCGCCGGTATAAAGATAGTCGTTATAGGCCATTAATACCGATTGCATGATCCATTCTGTTGGCCATGTTGGATTTGCGATGAGGTATTCATGCGAAAACCTGGCGATACTGTATTCTCTGTCCATGCAATAGTGACCAAGTTGGTCGATATAGGCATCGGCTTCATAAGGGATCCGCTCACGATCACCATCGACATATACACCACAAAATGTAGTGGCTTTAATACTGTATTTGCACAAATCCCAAACCTGATTGAGTACTGTATCGGAACAGGTAAAACTACTTTCAGAGTCATCCCAATTGTAATTAACAGCCACCTGTTCAACGGATTTACATGACGTCGCCAACGAACGACATTCAATTTCGCAATAACGGAATGGGGTTACCTCTCCCACAGCGGATGGCATGACAATTGCAGGATAATGCGAATTCCGTTCTATTGACGGAATAGTAAGCGTATATAATTTAGTTCCTTTCCCGACCTGCAATACAATTCTGCGGTAACGGATTGTTCCCCCTGGTTCGCGATTAATTAATCCGGGCGCCGATAACCGTTCTCCAAGATGGACGATAATGGAATCACAATTACTGCTTTCCACCTTGATACGCAATGTACCAAAAGCCGCTTTCCCAAAATCAGCAAAGTAATGACCCCGCGAATTACGCGCAATGATTGTCTGAGGCCGGATCACATTTTTTACGAGGGGCATTACCGATGTCTGATACTCCTTATCAAGTGTTCCGGTTCTAAATTCCTGAATTTCAGAACTTATTCCTTTAACCGAATGACTATTCCATACTGTAACTCTCCAAAAATAGGAAGTATTTGGTTCTAAGGGTCGGCCTGCATAATTAACATTAACCGAATTGTCCGATTCTACTTTACCACTATTCCAAAAATCGCCTTTCCCCGCTGCAAGTTTTTGTTTTGAAGAGGAAACAAGAATTTGGTAGCTACTTTGCTTTTCAACAGCAGAATTTCCTGCCATCCAGGTAAAACCGGGTGAGATATCATTGACTGCTCCAAGTTGAGGATTACGTAAAAACTCAACCATTAATCCCTTCGGCCCCGAAACCGGATCACCGGCGAAAGCTAATGAGCTAATGACAAGCAAAAGTATTGAAACACAACTTAATTTAAACATCGGACAATGACTTTCTTACCTGTTGATTTTCAAACAATTTTATATTTTATAGGGCAATGTCGTTAAGTGTTGCAGAACGTTCTGTATACTGATAAACGTTGCAGAAAATTACTTCTTTACCAAACGAAATTAAAGTCCCTAAGATATGGAATCTTCCCGTAATTTATTCCTTTTAATAAACAAAAGGCCATCCCAACCGGAATAGCCTTTTTATTTGAGTGAATTTGCAATAATAATTATAAACGTGCTTTAATAGCCGCTGTCTCTTTTTCGAAACCCGGTTTTTCGAGCAGGGCAAACATGTTCTTTTTGTACGCTTCAACACCCGGTTGATCGAACGGATTGACATTCAGAATATATCCGCTAATACCACATGCAATTTCGAAGAAATAGATCAATTGTCCAAGATAATATTCGTTTAATTGAGGGATGTTAATCCTGATATTCGGAACACCTCCGTCAACATGGGCAATCGAAGTTCCCAGTTCTGCCATTTTATTAATGTAGTCGACTCTTTTTCCGGCAAGGAAATTGAGTTTATCAAGATCGGCTTTATCTTCAGGAACAAGAACTTCATTGTCAACATTCTCAACCGAAAGTACGGTTTCGAATAAAATACGTTCGCCCTCCTGTATATATTGACCCATCGAATGCAAATCGCTCGAGAAGTCAACACTGGCAGGGAAAATCCCTTTTGACTCTTTCCCTTCACTCTCGCCGTAAAGTTGTTTCCACCATTCGGCAAAGAAGTGTAATTTAGGATTATAGTTCACCATAATCTCCACTTTCTTCCCCGTTTTGTAAAGCGCATTACGGGCGGCGGCATATTGACAAGCTATATTCTCTTCGAATGGAACATCAGCACCACAGGCAATCTCCATCGATTTTGCACCTTTGACGAGTTCGCGCACATTGAATCCGGCAATACCAATGGCAATCAGACCGACAGGAGTCAAAACAGAATAACGACCACCAATATCATCAGGAATCACAAACGTCTTATAACCCTCTTCTTTGGCTAAAGTACACAGAGCTCCCCGTTCAGCATCAGTAATGGCAATTATCCTTTTACGCGCTTCTTCAACGCCGTATTTATCCTCGAGATCTTGTTTCAATAATCGGAAAGCAAGCGCAGGTTCGGTAGTCGTTCCTGATTTTGAAATAATGGCACAAGCCCACTCTTTCGAATCAAGCAAATCACGCAATTCGAAAAGATAGTCTTCGCTGATATTTTGTCCGGCAAAAAGTACGATCGGTGATTCAAAACTTCCCTTAATATGTGAAAACGAATCAGAAAGAGCGTCAATAACAGCCTTACTACCAAGGTATGAGCCACCAATTCCAATCACCACGAATATTTCGAGATGTTTTGATTGAAGCTTCAGTGCCACTTTTTCCACTTCGTCAAGCGTGGCTTCCGAAATAGAAGAGGGAAGGTCGACCCAACCTAAAAAATCGTTCCCTTTTCCGGTTTTTTCACGCAGTGCAACATTTTGTTGCTCAACCGCTTTCTTGTAAGATACAATCTCGTCATTCGAAACAAAATTGTAAACTTTTTCCAGGTGCAAAGAAATATTTGTCATAAAGAAAAAATATAATTTAACGCAAATGTTCTGTTAATAATCGGATCTCAATTGCTGGTGAAATATTTTCGTAAATAATATTATAAACCGAATCGGTAATTGGCATATTGATATGATGCTGCAAATTAAGCTCTTTTATACATTTTGTGGCATAATAGCCCTCTGCAATCATGTCCATTTCGAGCATTGCTGACCTGACAGTATAGCCCTTTCCGATCATCGTTCCAAAGGCGCGATTACGCGAAAACTGAGAATATCCGGTAACAAGAAGGTCTCCCAGGTATGCCGAAGATTTTATATCACGTGTGATGGGGTGAACAGTATCAACGAATCTTTTTATTTCCTGAATCGCATTCGACATCAGAACTGCCTGAAAATTATCACCATAACGAAGACTGTGCGAAATTCCGGCAGCAATGGCCATAATATTTTTAATAACCGCCGAATACTCCGTTCCCCAAATATCATCCGAAATATGGGTGCGAATTGAAGGACTTTCAAGTAGCATGGCAAATTGCCTTGCCCGCTTTACATCCGGACTGGCAATGGTAAGGTACGACAGCAAATCGCGTGCAACCTCTTCTGCATGACATGGTCCGGCAATAACGCCGAACTGGTCGAAAGGAACATCGTAAAACTCGTGGAAGAATTCACCTACAACGAGGTTATTATCAGGAATAATCCCTTTAATCGCCGATATAACGTATCGTTCGCCAAAATCGACAGTAAGGTGTTTAAGCGTGTCCTTAAGGAAGGCGGAAGGTGTCACAAAGACAATAATATCGGAGTCTTCGACAATTTTATTGATATCGGTGTAGAAATTAATTCTTGTCATATCAAACTCCACCGAACGCAGGTAATTAGGATTATGTCTGAATTTCTTAAAAAGCTCGATATTCTCCTCTTTGCGAATAAACCAATTTAGCTCAGGCAGATTATAGATCAGTATTTTAGCGAGCGCAGTGGCCCAACTACCGCTTCCTATTATAGCTACCCGACTCTTTTCGTTAATTTCAGTCATTTTACTGACAAATTAATTTAACCAATTTGTAACGTCATTCGCTGCAGGGTTTGTTAACCCAAGCTGATTCTTTTTGTTGAAACCGCATAAATCGTTGAACAATTTACCTGGTTTCACCTCTTTTAGCTGGGATACTTTTTTATATCCCATTTTCATCAGGACTTCGACCCATTCGGCTGGTATTCCTAACTCGATATATTTTTCAGCAGGATCTTCTTCTGCTCTTTTTTCAGGTCTCATCTGAGGAAAAAGAAGGACATCCTGAACAGAAGCCGAATTTGTCATCAACATGGTAAGACGATCGATTCCAATCCCCATTCCCGACGTGGGTGGCATACCATATTCGAGGGCCCGTACAAAGTCCATATCGATAAACATCGCCTCATCATCACCTTTCTCCGATAAGCGAAGCTGGTCCTGAAACCGATCGAGCTGATCAATCGGATCGTTCAATTCGGAATAGGCATTACAAAGCTCTTTCCCGTTAACCATTAATTCAAACCGTTCGGTAAGTTCAGGATTACTGCGGTGTTTCTTGCAAAGTGGCGACATCTCGACAGGATAATCGGTAATAAATGTGGGTTGGATGTAATTTCCTTCACATTTAGCGCCAAAGATTTCGTCAATCAGCTTTCCTTTTCCCATGGTATTATCGAACTCAACACCAATCTTTTGGCATACATCCCGAAGACCATTCTCATCCATCTCTGATATATCGAAACCGGTATATTCTTTAATTGAATCAAACATGGTAATCCGTTTATACGGACGTTTGAAATCGATCTCCTTATCTCCCACAGGAATAGCGGTCTTGCCATGAAGCGCAAGCGCTACACGCTCGATCATCTCTTCTGTAAAGTCCATCATCCAGTTGTAGTCCTTGTAAGCTACATAGATCTCCATCACAGTGAATTCCGGATTGTGCGTACGATCCATTCCTTCATTACGGAAATCTTTGGAGAATTCGTAAACTCCTTCGAAACCACCAACAATTAATCGTTTTAAATATAATTCATTGGCAATACGAAGATAAAGTGGTATATTCAACGAATTGTGATGTGTAATAAACGGACGGGCTGTTGCTCCTCCCGGAATAGGCTGTAATATTGGAGTTTCAACCTCAATATAACCGCGCTCATTAAACATCTCGCGCATCTGGTTGACCAACTTTGTGCGTTTCAGAAAGACCTCTTTTACATGAGGATTTACGATCAGATCAAGATAACGCTGACGATAACGTTGTTCGGGATCAGTAAAAGCATCAAATGTTTTTCCCTCTTTTTCCTTTACAACCGGTAACGGTCTTATTGATTTGCTGAGCAACACAAATTCTTTCACATGAATTGTGATTTCTCCCATTTGGGTAATAAAGACATATCCTAATACGCCAATGATGTCTCCAATATCAAGCAGCTTTTTAAATACTTCATTGTAAAGGGTTTTATCCTCGCCCGGGCAAACTTCATCACGATTGACATAAATCTGAATTCTTCCGGTTTCATCCTGTAATTCGCCGAAGGATGCCTTGCCCATAATGCGTTGGCTCATAAGCCTTCCTGCAAATACAACCTCCTGAAGATTTGGGATTTCAGAATTGAAAGTGGTTAATATCTGATTTGCTGTGACGTTTGTTTTGAATTCATTTGCCGGATAAGGATTGATACCGAGATCGCGCAATTTCTGCAACGAAGCACGTCGAATCAATTCCTGCTCGCTTAATTCTATATTGCTCATTTCAAATGTTTACTTCTGTTTTTTCGAAAAATATGCGCAAAGGTACAAAAAGTTATCCTTTTGAGAATGTTTACTTTTGATAAAAATCACCAAACGCAAATCATGCAGAAATATTGGCCTCTGAAAAAAACAATTTATCACGAAGTACTAACCACTTAATCTACTGCCATTTAATATTTTCAAGTAAACTTTCTTTCCAAAAAAGACAGAATAGTGATTCTTTTACTTTATCTGCCAGTTGCCATTTAGTATATTTGAGGAAATTATTGAGAACGGAAGCTGAATTAAGAAGTTCATATGCAAAAATCGTGGAGAATAAAAAAGCCGGCTGATATTAACGACCTAAAGCACTTATCGGCAGCTTTGAATGTCGATATGGCAATAGCCAACTTACTTATACAGCGGGGGATTAAAACATTTTCCGAAGCCCGTTCTTTTTTCAGACCAAAGCTCTCAGATCTCCACGATCCATTCCTGATGAAAGACATGGACAAAGCTGTAGCGCGGGTCAAGAAAGCAATAGACGGCGATGAGAAAATAATGATCTACGGCGACTATGATGTTGACGGCACAACATCAGTTGCATTGATGTACTCATTTCTCAAAAGTAGATTTACCAATATTGAATATTATATTCCTGATCGGTACATGGAGGGTTATGGGATATCACGTCTCAGTATCGACTATGCAGCTGAAAATCACATATCGCTGGTTATCGTACTCGACTGCGGAATAAAAGCGGTAGATAAAATTGCCTATGCCAAAGAGTTGGGAATTGATTTTATTATCTGCGATCATCACAATCCTGACGAAACAATACCTGATGCCGTTGCTGTTCTCGATCCAAAACAACCCGGTTGTCCTTATCCTTTCAAAGAGCTTTCAGGTTGTGGCGTGGGGTTCAAACTAATTCAGGCCTTTTGCATGAATCAGGGAATCCCCGAAGAAGTTGCTTTTGAACTTCTTGATCTGGTTGTTGTTAGTATTGCTTCCGATATCGTTCCTGTAATAGGCGAAAACAGGGTGTTGGCCTATTACGGTTTGCAAAAACTAAATTCGAATCCGTCAACCGGATTAAAAACAGTTATAAAATATGCCGGACTGGTCGGCGAAATTAAAATTAACGATATCGTATTCAAGATTGGCCCAAGATTAAATGCATCGGGACGCATAGAACATGGTAAAAAATCAGTCGCTATTCTGTTGGCGGAGGATGCCAAAGAGTTAGAAGATCTCGGATTTGAAATTAATTCATACAACGAAATCAGGAAAACACTTGATCGCGATATTACGCAGGAAGCACTGGAAATTATTGAGAAAAGCCAGTTCTACAAAGGACGGGTATCGACAGTAATATACAACCGCGATTGGCACAAAGGGGTCGTAGGTATTGTTGCTTCCAGATTAACAGAATACTATTACCGGCCAACCGTTGTTTTGACCGAGTCAAATGGATTGGCTACCGGATCGGCAAGATCGGTAGGTGAATTTGATCTTTACGAAGCCATTGGGGCATGTGCCGACCTTCTCGAATCGTATGGCGGACATATGTATGCAGCAGGTCTTTCGATGAAACTGGAGAATGTAGCAGAGTTTTCGCGCCGCTTCGAACAGGTTGTAAGAGACTCAATATCAGAAGAACAACTTAAACAGACAATTGAAATTGATGCAAAAATCTCTTTATCTGATCTTTCGCCTAAATTTCTAAGGCTGCTCAATCAATTCGAGCCTTATGGTCCTCACAATATGATGCCAACCTTTCTTACCGAAAACGTTTTTGATTCCGGAACCAGCCGACTGGTTGGCAAGAATAATGAACACCTAAAGCTTGATCTGATGGAAGCAAATCGTTCATCTGCTGTATTTTCAGGAATCGCATTTTCGCAATCCGAACATATCGATATGATTAAAAAATCAATTCCATTCGATATCTGTTATTCAGTTACCGAAAACGAATACCGTGGAAAAACTTACATGCAACTGAATGTCAGAGACATAAAATCCCGTCATGATGAAAGTGAAAAATAACAGGAATTCCGTTGCACGAAATTCAATTTGGGAATAAAAATCACCGGGACAAACGCAATATTAGTGTTAGCATCTGAATTAAATAAAACTAAAACGCGCTTACAAGAGACTCTTAAGCGTAAACTCCCCGGAGAACAGGCTCATCGGCTGATGTTACCTCATGGACGTGAATTGCACCCTGCTCCCGGCAATAACAATACGATACAAAGCAGTGTGCTGATGTTGCTTTTCCCTTATAACGAAAAGGTGAGTACCTGTCTTATCCGACGCCCGTCATCAATGAGAAATCATGCCGGACAGATTGCTTTTCCTGGCGGAAGAAGGGAACCCTTCGATAAAAATCTAACTGACACAGCATTACGGGAATCCTTTGAGGAGATAGGCACAGATAGTAATCAGGTAGAGATTCTCGGGGCACTCACCCCCCTATATGTTAACATAAGCAACTTCACAATCAATCCGTTTATTGGATGGAGTGAAATCGTGCCTCAATTTAAAACTGACAACCAGGAAGTTGATGAAATATTCATAGTCCCGGTTGAAAACTTCCTGCATCACACAGCAAACCAGCTTCGGGAGGTTACCACGCTTAGCGGGACTTTCGAAGTACCCGGATTTTATATTAATCAGCTCTTTATTTGGGGTGCCACCGCAATGATTATTTCCGAATTTAACGAGATATTTCAGCAACTAATAGATAAGTAAGTATTGCAAATCAATAGATATTGTATTGTGTATTCAATATAATATCCACCTCAGATAAATTTTCTCCTTATACCATCCTTACATTATCTTGATCAGGTATTCTTACTTAATGCCTTATTAGTGAATTGGTTGGTGAAGTTTTCAATTCTGCTGCTGCAGAATACGACATTATTTCATTTACGGCATTTAATTAATCGGAATAAATAAATGTCATTTTATGCCAATACGGGATTTGTGGACTTTCAAAGCACAGTGCAATTTTAATACATATTTATCATAACTGGAATAAATAAATCTGATAGCTTCGCGCCGTTCTCTCGTCGTATTGGGTTTGTGTTACGTTCGTGTTGGGTTTAATAAAAATTCTTTACATAACAGAGAATTGCCACCCTTTCTCCTGTCGCTCCATCACCATTTTGTTCCATCGCATTATGAATAAATGTTTTATCTCCCAATCGCTCTTTCGCCCCATCGCCAATTTCTTTTTCTCCTTCTCCCTATCGCCCTTGCGCTTCATGGCCATTTCACCACACCTCCCTATAAATCAATATATTATCACTACTCCACTCTTCCCCGTTTTTGTAAAATACGACATTATATTTTAGCCATTACTTAAATCTCAATCCCGATTTTTCGAAATGCCTCAAAATACGAACTACTATATAATAATTATATATCAATATTCCAATGTCGTTTAGCTAAGGATTTTGGTGCTGTTTTTTAGCTTCGTGAATCAAAGATCAACGAAGCTAAACTTTGTGGTTTCATGTGTTGGTGGCCTCTGTGGTTTTCATTTTCACAATTTGAACTGCAGCATATAATTGAGACCTAAACTGTACCTGTGTTGTTAATCGTAAAATGTCCATGATAGCCCAAACGAAGCCAAAGCCACCTGAGCCGCATATCCGGGAGTTGTATAGTGCCCGCCGCGAATCATCATCGTACCCATATTCGAATATTTCACATAGAATCGGGTCCGCTTGATTTTCAGATTAACAAAAGCATCGAGCCACGGATAATCTCCAATTTTCTCAGTATGTTGCACATAGAACATCCCAAGTGCAGGACTGTAATAATCGGCATAATATTTAGTATCATATCGTAAGTCAAATCCAAACTGAAAAGTGAGTACTTTTGCATATAATCCCTGAATGAAAATTGTATTTCGCGTAGAAACCTCAGGAACATGCATATAAGTATCGGTTGTCGATTTCTGAAACATGACTGAGTTCTGAATGTTTAATCCGCCGAATTTAAAGTCCTTTCTCAGAAAAGCCTGTACCACAGAAAATTCAGAACTTGCCTGTGCGGGAAGCGACTGTGCGTTCCAATACATATAATTGGTAACGATCGAGTATTTAAATCCCATTTTTAAACGTCTGAAGGGATTGTCATATTCAGCTCCAACTTTCAATTCATACGTTTTATCAAAATTATTATCCCACTTAAAATGGTTTGAATAAAAATGGTTATAAAAATAGTCCGGAGTTGTATTTGTCATACTTGCGTTAATCTTAATAAACGAAGTATCTTTTGATGTTTTTATTGGTTTTTCAATTTGACCTGAGAGATCAAAATCACCAAACCGATACCCTTGTATATAATATCTTCCATTCGCGCTCCAATTCCAGAATTTCCCTTCAGTCCTGAAGATTGACCCACCTACAAATGTATTGGTCAATTTGTCCGACTGAGTAAGCCCAAGAGGCGGCATCATGATTCCCGGTGTATATATTAATCGCTCGCGCGGATAGTAAACATTGATTAAATCGTTACCAATATATGCCTGTTTTCCAAAAGTATATTTCCGGTCGGGAGCCTCTACCGCCTTAAGGTAAAACATATTCGTAACCCTCCTCATTCCCGATCTGTCCTGAGTCGAAGGTAATGTGGCAGTTCCTGTAGTCCCTTTTATATAAGGAGGGTGATCACCCCCGTAAAAATAAACCACTCCCCGTGTACCGGAATAGTCATAACTTGGATTTGGCTCAACCTCGACAAAATAGCGCGAATTATCTGTAAACTCAAGCGTATGCATCAATGCGAAACGAGTTATGAACTTCTGGAATTCTTCCTTTTTATCTTGCTGCTTAATCCACTTTCCAAATTTATATTGATGTGAAATTAAGCCAAATGAGTTCTTTGTTTCAGCAGATGTTCCATCAAACCATACGGGAAGATTTTCCGGTTTAAGATCGGGATTCTCAATATCGGCAGGAAAGAGAAGACCTCCGTTTTCCTGATTTTTGAATTTGTTCTTTCCGATTATAAACCATAAATCATACCTGTCGATATTATAACTTGCAAACAAGTTTAGGTTATTGTCTTTTGCCTCCTGACTCAGGTATTTCCCTTGCGAGGTAATGGAACCATACGAGAAACCCCAATTAAGCGATGGATTAATATTCTGTGTATGAAGTATATTAACCCACGATTCCCCTTTGGGCTTATTGCTGAACCACTGACCATATTCGAGTAATGTAAATGGTTTGGTGGTATTGTAAAAATGAATATCACCCGGGAATTTTCCGTAATACTTATAGTTTTTCAAAAACAAAAACTCGTTTGAATCAAACGACCGTTGGAAATAGTCGTTGCTTTGAACTGAAGCGCCCAGATTTCCAAGCGTTTGCGCCGTTAACGTTTTCTTCAGTACCGGATTATAGGTTTGATAATCCACAAAAATAGTATCAAGGCGGGAAGCTTTCAATCGTGAGTAACCATCCTCGAATTGAAAAACCTTCATTTTGAAAACAATGGTGTCTTTTTTTTCCTTTGGATTCTTTTTACCCGGGCCATATTTCTCCTGCCCACGGTTTTGAGCGGAGGAGCTTGAACCCGTATCCCTGGTTTGAGAATAGGTTAAGCCAGATGCAAGGCAAATGGATATAATAAGAAGTAGATGTCTTAATTTTATACTCATGGCTGCAAAGATAGACAATTCTGCCATTTGGTAAATTGACAATAAGACAATTTACAGATCAAACCGCAAAGCCGGGAAATTCAACAATATGACTACACAACCATTTGAAAATAAGGAAACTGCATCCTGTATTTATTCTAATTCAACAAAAACAGTTCACGCAGTCAGGCTTATCGATGATATATCGTCTCATCGCCGAATCTCCATTTCCCCATATTCCTGTTTGGTTTTGAAAGATGAGATATTCCCTAACCTGTGCCTATTGGCTGAAAAGCTGATCATTGATAATTTGGTGAATTTGGTTGCATTTTTGACTCCCCCTCCCACTCGTTTGCAACGTGTGGGTAGCTGTCAATCGTTTGTAACTATTTTATCCAGAGGAGCATTACATAAATTTACACGGATGTCCGGTAAAGCTTAATTGATTCTTGTAATATGAAATAGCCATGATTGAGGGATGTACGACAAAATTCTCTCTTTTAAGCGGGAAATACGAATTGCTATGAATTTCACTTATTCAAATTGGATTTTAAATATTGTTACCAGGTAAAATTTAAACCGATTAAGATATCGCAACTCGTTGCAGAATAGAAGATCTATGTAAAGACTCACCTGATTACAAGACTTAATTGAATTTTATCATACACCCAATTTTTCGCGAAAAATACAGTTTCTGTAATATTTGATATATTTGCAGTAAATGTTTACCCCTAATTTGCCATCTGATATAGTCAACGGTTTACTCATCGGTGACGAAGAAACATATATTTTCTTGTTCCGGGAATATTATGTGAGTCTTTGCGCCTATTCCCGAAGGTATGTGGGTCGTAAAGACATTGCCGAAGAGATTGTTTCTGACACCTTTTTAAAGATGTGGGAGAACAGAAAGAAACTGAAAATCAATACTTCGGTAAAGGCCTACCTTTTCCATGCTGTTTGTAATAATTCGCTTAACTATTTACGGAAATTAAAGACCGAAAACAGTATAGAAGAATACTTTAGAGAAACTTCTTCTGAGAACCTTAGTTTCGAGGTACCTGCAGAAGAAATTGAGGAACAAAGTCTGATTATGGAAAACATAAGCCAGAAAATTGAAGAGGCTGTGAGCCAGTTACCTGAACAACAACAAAGAGCATTCCGGCTTAAGCGGTTGGAAGGGAAGAAAACCAAAGAGGTGGCTGAAATAATGGGGCTGTCTGTTAAAACAATCGAAATGCACCTTTCAAAAGCAACACTCCATTTACGGCAAAATCTGAAAGACTATCTTCCTTCATTCCTGCTGTTCATGTTGTTGAAATAGCACAATCGGAATTTGCCTGCAACTGGTGACCAAACCGGATATTTCAGAACGTTTCAACGCCTATGTACGTCGATCGGATGATTTCCATATTTTGCTTCCGGTATCCTTCCAATTAATATTCTATTCCAATACCTTTTAGGTACTATTCCTATTTTAGCCCGATTGGCAAGAAGCCAGACACTAATAGCCCGCCGCCATTGTTCAATCAAAAATTATTTTCATTTTTCTTAGAATATGATACAGGGTTTTTTAGATTAGTGCATCTTAATACTGAAAAGAAAAAAAATGGAAACTCCAATTAGTATAGATATTCTGATTATCCGCTTGTTTTCAGGTGAAGCAAACCCGGATGAAAAGCAAAAAATTGAAGAATGGCTCGGACAATCGGTGGAGAATAAAAAATTATATGCCGATCTAAGGGAAATCTGGCTAAGCGCCGGAATCCAAAGTAATGCGGACAACTATCAGTTGGAGGATGCCATACTGAAATTCAGGAATCAAATCAATTCGGAAAAGTACCGGATGAAGAATCGGGTTAATCTTCAGACATTACTGAAATATGCTGCTATTTTAATATTGATTTTGGGACTTCCTTTCAGTTATTACATTGGAAACAGAAATGCAAAGTCAGACAATTCCACAACGACTATTTCTTGCGCATTTGGTGATAAATCGAGTATTATACTACCCGATAGTTCCAGGGTATGGCTAAATTCAGGCAGTAAACTAACATTTAATTCAGACTTTAAAAGTGGAGCACGGAAAGTTACTCTTGAAGGAGAAGCCTTTTTTTCGGTCTCGAAGGATAAGGAGCATCCATTCAGAGTAAAAACCGCAGATATTGATATTGAAGTGCTGGGTACCAAATTTAATGTAAAGGCTTACCCAGACGAAAATTCGGTTTCAACCACGCTTGTCGAAGGAAGTTTAGATATTTCGAGTCCATACGAGAATACACGAATAAAGCCAGATCAGAAGCTGGTGTTCAGTAAAGAAAGCAAGAAAATGGCCCTAAGTGAAATTAAAGACACATCTGCTGATACAGAATGGAAGGATGGCAGACTTGTTTTTCGCAACGAATCGCTGGGTGAATTAGCGCCAAAACTTCGTCGATGGTTTGATGTTGATATTGTTTTTGCTGATGAACGTGTAAAACAGCGGCGATTTACGGGTGTGCTTGAACGTGAAAGTATACTGGAGGTAATCTCATACTTTGATCTGTCAAAATATGTGAAATGTAGTATTCAAGGGAATAAAATAATCATTAAATCTGAAAAATAATTTTAAATTAATGCCTATGGAATAAACTGTTGAAACAAAAAAAGGGAGGTGCTACCAACACCTCCCCCCAAGTAAAAAAATTAAACCGAAGTTTAAAATTTAAAAAGTTTTTAAAATTATGAAATTAAATCGAATTACACTATCCCCTATTAGGGGTGGAGGGCTAAAAAAGTTTTTTTTAATTATGAAACTAACATGGGCTTTTATTCTGATTCTAAACCTACAAATGAGCGCTTCCGTCTGGTCACAAACCTCGACGATGAGCCTCAAATTGAGAAATTCAACCTTGCAGGAACTTTTCACAAAGATTGAGAAAAGCAGCGAGTACCGGTTTTTCTACAACAACGATGAAGTTGATGTCAATCAGCGGATTTCTGTAGATGCCGAAGACAAGACAATTGGCGCAATTCTCGAAACAGTACTTAAGGGGCTGCCATACAAATTCAAAGAATCTGAGAATAAGCTAATTGTTATTGAAAGAATCGAAAAGGAGACTAACACTTTGGTCGCAAATACTCAACAGGGGAAAAAGGTTACCGGTAAAGTTACTGACGCATCCGGCGCATCCCTCCCGGGCGTTTCTGTTGTAGTTAAAGGAACTACAACAGGAATAGTTACTGACAATGACGGGAATTACTCGCTGGTCAATATTCCTGAGAATGCAACTTTACAGTTTTCGTTTGTAGGAATGAAGGGACAAGAAATAACTGTGGGCAAAAAAACTACCGTCAATGTAAAACTTGAAGAAGAGACTATTGGAATAGAGGAGGTTGTTGCTGTCGGATATAGTACCCAGAAAAAAATAGCGGTAATTGGCGCAATTTCAAGTGTAAATGCGAAAGAAATTCGTACCAGTACTAGTGCAAACACAGTAAATATGTTGACCGGAAAATTACCAGGGTTAAGGGTGACTCAAAGAACAGGTGAGCCAGGAGATTATGCTACTGATTATGATATCCGTGGTTTTGGTGCACCCCTGACTGTTGTAGATGGTGTACCCCGTGATTTCATTAAGCTGGACCCTAATGAAATAGAAAGTATATCTATTCTCAAGGATGCTTCAGCGGCCATATATGGTGTGAAAGGCGGTAATGGCGTTATTTTAATTACAACAAAAAAAGGAGGAAAAGGGCAACCAGAATTTAATTATACTGCGACATATGGCGTTAGCCAAATTGCAAATTCACCGGAGATATTAAATGCCTATCAATATGCAACTTTAACAGATGAGTCATATATCAATGCGAACAATACGCCACCCTATTCAAAAGACATCCTTGAACAATATAAAAATGGCAGTTTACCTAGCACAAACTGGTTTGATCTCGTTGTGAGAAAATATTCTCCGCAGCAGCAACATAATATAAATGTAAGTGGTTCCACAGAGAAAGTAAAGTACTTTTTATCATTGGGCTACTTTGAAGAAGACGGAATATATAAAACTGGAGATATAAATTCTAACCGTTATAATTTTCGCTCAAATATTACCGCTGATCTGACAAAAAACCTGCAGGCGGAATTCTTAATAAATGGCATCATGGATAAGAAAAACTCACCTGCCGAAAGTACTGGAAGCATTTTTCAGGCACTATGGTCGATGAAGCCCACTATTTCAATTTACGCCAACGATAATCCATCATATTTAAGCAATATGGATGACGCTACCCATCCTTTGGCTATTACAAATTCTTCGATTACAGGCTACAACAAAAATACGAACAAAACCTTTAATGGAAGTTTCGCACTGAACTATAAAATTCCACTTATTCCTGGTTTAAAAGCCAGAATATTGTATGCTTATGACAATGCCTATGGGTTTAATAAAATTTGGAAAAAGCAGTTTAATCTATACTCTTACGATAGTTCTACTAAGATATATTCAGTTACAGGATCTCGTAACTCTCCGACTACATTAACACAAAACTTTAGCGAAAGTACCGTGTCAACAGCTCAGGCTTCTTTGGAGTATGAAAAATCATTTACTGGCGAGCACAATATTAAGGCTTTACTACTTGTTGAAGAGCGGAAATTCAGTGGACTTTCATTCAATGGAAGCAGACAATATTCTCTGGATGCGGTCGATCAGCTTTATGCTGGTAATACACTTAATCAGGCCGTTACATCCGGAAATATAGATCCAAATGTTAATCAAGGTTTGGTGGGAAGGCTAAATTATGATTTTAAAAGGAAGTATTTAGTGGAAGGAAGTTTCCGTTACGATGGTAGTTCCAAATTTGCCGAAGGCCACAAATGGGGGTTTTTTCCAGCTATCTCTGCAGGGTGGCGGATAACTGAAGAACCATTCCTAAAAAACAAAGTTGCGTTTTTAGATAATCTCAAACTTAAGGCTTCATACGGCAAACTAGGTGATGACGCTTCTTCTACTTATCAATATTTATCTGGGTACAATTACCCCAGCTCAAATTATATGCTTAACGGAACATTAGTAAACGGATTAGGTTTTAGAGGATTGCCTAATTTTAATCTTACTTGGTACACAAGTACTTTAGCTAATATTGGTTTTGATGCTGATTTTTGGAAAGGAAAATTACATGTAGAGGCTGATTTTTTCAGTAAAAAAAGAGAAGGACTATTAACAACAAGAAATCTGAGTCTGCCCTCTTCTGTTGGGGCAAATTTACCTCAAGAAAATCTTAATAGTGATCTTACAAAAGGGTTCGAGTTAACATTTATCCATCGTGACCAAATAGGTGAAGTCGGCTATAGTATAGGAGGTAATGTTTCTTTCACCAGGACTAAAAACTTGTATATAGAGCGTTCTCCTTCCAACAATTCATTCAAAAATTGGCGTGATAACAATTCTTATCGATGGAATGATAATTATTTCGGATATAAAATAATTGGTCAGTTCCAGACAATGGAAGAAATCAAGAATTCGCCCATCGAGGATGGAAACGGCAATCGTAACCTTTTACCTGGGGATCTGAAATATGAGGATCTTAATAAGGATGGCATAATTAATGATGACGATTACCAGAATGTTGGGCGAAACAGCCGTACGCCGGAAATTAATTTTGGCTTGACTTTAGGAGTTCAATGGAAGGGATTTGATTTGAATGCATTATTTCAGGGAGCTTCTGGTTTCACTGTTTCATATATTGGTACAATTGCTTTGGATGGACCTTTGGCATGGGGTAGGAATGGACTGAATAATTTTATGGATAGATGGCATAAAGAAGATATGTTTGATCCTAACAGCGCCTGGATTCCGGGAAAATATCCGTCCACAAGGATAAAAGGAGGAACTACAAGTAGCGCAGATTGGAACTATCAACCATCTGATTATTGGCTTAAAGATGCTACATACCTTCGGTTGAAGAGTATTCAACTCGGCTATACCTTTCCTGCCTCGACATTTGGATCCAAACTGTTTTTCAAATCATTAAGAGTTTATGTCAATGGGTTTAATTTGGTCACATGGTCAGGCCTTAACAGTCTTGTTGATCCTGAACACACCAATTCAAATTATGGCAACACTTACCCCATAACAAAGAACTATAATGTCGGTGTAAACCTTACTTTTTAATTCAATATCATGAAAAATAAATTATTATATTTTCTGTTGTCCTTTATAACATTCTCATTGTTCTTTTCATGTAAGAATGATCTTAATGTAAGTCCGCAAAATATTATTCAGGATGACGTCGTGTTCTCAAACGAATCCGCAATTAATGCTTATTTTGCTTCCCTTTATAGTGATCTGCCTATCGAAGACTTTAATTTTATTATTGGTGGTGGGTTTAATAATGGCAATGGAGCATCGGGACTCTCAAAAATTACCGACGAAGCGATGACTTGTCTGAATGATGATGGACTTGGCATAGGCGGCGGTACTTCTTTAGGATGGTGGGGATACAACTCAGTTAGAAATGTCAATGGATTTATTGAAAAAATAGCCACTGCTGATTTTCCAATCGAAAAAAAGAATGTGTGGCTCGGTGAAGCGAAATTTATTCGTGCCTATTACTATTTTGGGATGGTCAAACGTTATGGTGGTGTTCCATTAATCACCACAGTTCAGCAGTTTACAGGCAGTAACCTTGACGAGCTGAAGGTGCCCAGAAATACGGAGAAGGAGATTTATGATTTTATTGCAGCTGAATTGGATGAAGCCGCCAAGCTTTTAAATGAAACAAGTGATGCTGGCAGAGCTAACCGATATGTTGTTTATGCATTGAAATCAAGAGCTATGATATACGCTGCTTCCGAAAGCATGTTTGGAAGTATGCAATTAAATGGGCTTGTAGGTATTCCCTCATCAAACGCAAATACATATTGGCAGGCAGCTTATGATGCAGCAAAACTTGTAATTGATGCAGGAAAATACTCTTTGTATAATAAAAGCGCTGATAAAGCAGTAAATTATACTAACCTTTTCCTGGATACCGATAATCCTGAAAACATTTTTGTAAAGCAGTTTAAATATCCGGATAAGGCCCACTCTTACGACCTTTGGACACTTCCTCGGAATGGTGTCGGTTCTCCTATTGGATATGGCAGTCGAATAAATCCGACCCTCGAATTAGTTGAAAGTTATGAATATAAGGATGGTACCGACGGAAAACTTAAGTTTAACGATAATTCTGGAGTTCCAATCCAATATAGTAATCCGGCTGATATCTTTTTAAATAAAGATCCGAGACTGGATGCTACAATATTGTGTCCTTTCAGTGTGTGGAAGGGATATGTAATGGATGTAAGGGCAGGGATAATTGATAATGGAGCAACCATTACCTCAGGTAATTATAATGACCTTTACAAAAATATGCACATTATAGGGTTGAATGGCATAGGAGGCGGCGGAGAGGTTTCCCAAACAGGTTTTTATGTCAGGAAATATTTACAGCCTGCATATGATAAGACAAGTGTGGTAAACTTCAGTTCTTTTCAACAATTTATAGATTTCCGTTATGCGGAAATATTGTTAAACTATACAGAAGCCGCATTTGAATTGGGGAAAATAGCAGAAGCGACAACTGTTTTAAATTTAATTCGGGATCGTGCAGGGATAAAATTGCTGGTCGATGGAGAAATTTCAATAGATAAGATCCGTCATGAACGTCAAATAGAACTTGCTTTAGAGCCGCACCGGTACTGGGATCTTAGGAGATGGCATATTGCCGATAAAGTGCTGAATAATACCAAATTTACAGCTATTTTACCATATCTTATATCGGCTGACAATTCTTATATATATAAAAAACAAGAAATTAGCTATCCAAAAACCTTCACTCCCAACATGTATTATGAAAGGATAGACCCCAATGAAATATCTAAAAATTCAAAGTTAATTCAAAACCCAGGATACTAAATTTAAAACTTTAACAATGAAACTTAAAAATATGATGTACGGCATTGCAGGGATATGCTTAATCTTGTCATCCTGTGGCCATGACAACTATGCAACGCCGGATGGAGGTGTAAAAGGTACGATCACTAATGCAATAACTAATGCCGCAATTCAGACAGAGCAACCTAATGGAATTAAGATACGATTACTTGAAGAAAAATATGGTAGTGGTGTGCAACCAATCGATTTTTGGTGCAAATCTGATGGTTCCTTTGAAAATTCAAATGTTTTTAGCGGGAAATATAAAGTAATTCCTATTGAAGGTGCTTTTTTCCCTGCTGATACATTGGAGGTCAACGTAAATGGATTAACCGAAGTTGAATTTAAGGTTACCCCCTTTTTAACCGTTACGGCAACTGTTACTTCGGCAACCGGACGTGTAATAACGGTGTATAAGATTTCACGAGACAAAATTGGCGATAAAATTATTCAATGTAAATCTCTTGTTTCAGCTTATCCATCTGTTAGTAATACTATAAATGAGTTTAGCAAAACCCATGACATTTCTGATGATCCGGATATGGATATTTTGTCCAAACAATACACTGATACTATAACTGATTTAATATCAGGTAGCACTTATTATGTCCGCGTGGCCGCCAGGACGAGTAATGCAAATAATAAATATAACTATAGCGAAATCGTGAAATTGCAAATTCCTTAACTGAATTCTGGCATTTAAGCATCAGGTGATGGAAGTTGAAAAACTGGACATCATCTGATGTATTTTGTTATAGTAAGTTTTTTTAATGTTATATTAATTAACAAATAGATAATCATCTATTTGAGTTGTGATCAATAATTCAAAATAGACAACATCCTGCAAATTTATTTGTAATTTGGGCTTACCAATAGATATTCTTTTTTAAATTTTACTTACCTGATTTATTATTCACAAAGGTATATTTTTTTATCTTTAACCAGCATCCGGATTACAGACTCTGTTTAGATGTAGAACAATGTATTCATTAATATTATGCATCTGAATTACACAGCAATAAATGCCATCAATCATCTATGTCCGACACTAATAATAGAAAAATATGAAATGCAGAATAACCCACTTTTGGGGGATAACATTAGGTCTAATCGTTTGCTTTTTGACGCTTCAGTCTACTTTGTATTCACCAGATAGATTGGAAAGAGGATTCATTACCCCACCCGATTCGATTCAAACCAGTGTCTACTGGTACTGGATATCTGACAATATTTCGAAAGAAGGGGTTGTAAAAGATCTACAGTCGATGAAAAAGGCTGGCATCAACCGGGCATTTATCGGTAATATTGGCCTTGATGATATTCCTTACGGGAAAGTCAAAATGCTTAGCGAAGCGTGGTGGGACATTCTCCATGTAGCATTGAAAACTGCAACTGAACTGAACATCGAAATCGGAATTTTCAATTCCCCGGGATGGAGCCAGTCGGGGGGTCCCTGGATAAAAGCAGATGCGGCCATGCGCTACCTTACTGCTTCAGAACTTCATGTGAAAGGTCCTCTGAAGTTCCGGCAAAAACTGGAAAAACCAATTAATATTTTTCAGGATGTTAAGGTTATTGCTTATCCTGAACCGAAAGATAACCGGCTTGTTCTAAATACTAAAAATGGGAAAATCACCTCTACCCCAAGTGTGGACAATCTGGCTAAAATTGCGGATGACGATATTAAAACTGGCATCAATTTTCCGATAGCAGGCAAATTCACAGTTGATTTGGAAACTAAAACGCCTTTTACTGCCCGGAGCTTAACGGTTCGTTCCACCGAACAACCGATGAATACAACTGCTGCGATTCAGGTTCAGGAAGCAAGTGGAGAATATAGTACCCTTTCCGAATTTCAGATTAACCGTTCAAATCCGGCACTGAATGTTGGTTTTAATCCTTATGCCCCCGTTGTGGTGTCATTTCCTGCTACCACAGCCACCAACTTCCGGTTAGTCATTAAAAATGCGAATCCCCAAAGTGGTTTGTCCGAAGTGATATTGGCAGCATCACCCCGGGTAGAACGTTACAGCGAGAAAACACTGGCCAAAATGCACCCAACACCGCTGCCTTACTGGAAAGACTATCAATGGGCGCAACAACCCGAAATCAATGATCAGTCAACGGTGATCGATGCCTCAAAAGTAATTGACATTTCGAAGAATTTGTCAGCCGACGGCACTCTTACCTGGGATGTTCCTGAAGGTAAATGGATAATCCTTCGTACCGGAATGACACCGACAGGCACCACAAATGCTCCTGCATCACCCGAGACTACTGGTTATGAAGTGGACAAAATGAGCAAAAAACATATAGAGAAGCATTTTAATAGTTACATGGGCGAAATTCTAAAACGCATCCCAGAGGCCGACCGAAAGTGTTTTAAAGTGGTGGTTCAGGACAGCTACGAAACCGGAGGACAAAATTTCACCGATGGTTTTCTGGATGAGTTTAAACTGCTTTACGGATATGATCCGGTTCCATACCTTCCGGTTTATGAAGGATTGGTTGTGAATAGCGAACAAGCGTCTGACCGTTTTCTGTGGGACATGCGACGCATGGTTGCCGACAAGGTAGCTTACGATTATGTGGGCGGACTTCGCGATGTTAGTCATAAACATGGATTGCGTACCTGGCTCGAATGTTATGGCCATTGGGGGTTCCCAAGTGAATTTTTGATGTATGGTGGTCAGTCGGACGAAATAGGTGGTGAGTTTTGGAGCGAAGGGGAGCTTGGGGATATCGAGAACCGTGCTGCGACTTCTTGCGGACACATTTACGGAAAGACAAAAATATCTGCCGAATCAAATACCTGCGCCGGAAGTCCGTTTTCGCGCTATCCCGGCATAATAAAACAACGCGGCGACCGCTTTTTTGCAGAGGGGATCAACAACACGCTACTGCACGTTTATATCTCCCAGCCTTACGAAGAGAAGAATCCCGGAATGAATGCCTGGTTTGGAAATGAGTTCAACCGCAAAAACACCTGGTTTTCGCAGATGGATGTTTATATCCAATACCTGAAAAGAACAAATTTTATGCTTCAGCAGGGATTGAATATAGCAGATGTCGCTTATTTTATTGGCGAGGATGCGCCAAAAATGACCGGAATCACTGATCCTGCTCTTCCTGCAGGTTACCAGTTTGACTATATGAATGCCGAGGTTATTGAAAAATATATGACTGTAAAAGACGGACTGATTACGTTACCGCACGGCACCCAATACAGGATGATGGTTTTGCCTAAGTTGGAAACCATGCGTCCCGAAGTGCTCTCCAAAATCAAACAGCTTGTCAATGATGGCGCTGTCGTTTTAGGGCCTGCCCCAAAGCATTCGCCCAGTTTGCAGAACCAGCCTGAAGCCGACCAACAGCTTCAGAAAATGTCTTCCGAATTGTGGGGTGAAGTGGATGGAGTGAAAGTAAAATCCCGAAAATTTGGAAAAGGGATGATCATCAATGGTATGAACATGACCGAAGCCCTTGCATTGATCAATTGTGTGCCAGACTGCAAATTGCCAGAGGATCTTTCAATTCACTACGGACATCGCACATTGGGTAATAATAGTGAAATTTATTTCGTGACTAACCAAACGGCAGAAACCAAACTGATAACCCCTGAATTCAGGGTAAAAGGAATGCAGCCGGAACTTTGGGAAGCCACTACTGGTAATATGCGCAGGCTCCCGACATATAATCAGAAAGAAAACGCCACCGCAGTACCATTAAAATTAGCGCCTTACGAAAGTGTATTTGTAGTTTTCCGCGAAAAATCAGGTCACGCTTCGACCAGCGAAGTGGAAGCCAACTATCCCGAACCAATTCTCTTGGTCGACCTGAAAGGTCCCTGGTCTGTCAAATTTGATCAGAGGCAAAGAGGTCCGAAAGAACCGGTTATTTTCGACACCCTTCAGGATTGGACCACTTTAACAGATGACAGGATCAAATATTATTCAGGAACTGCTTTCTACAGCTGCAAATTCAATATAGATAAATTACCCAAAGGTAAACAGGTCGTCATCAACCTGGGTAGTTTTTCTGTAATGGCCAAAGTCACCATAAATAATATATATGCAGGCGGATTATGGACTGCACCATATCAGCTTGATATCACCAAATTAGTCAAAGCTGGCGAAAATGACCTAAAGGTTGAAGTAGTTAATACATGGGTGAATAGGCTGATTGGGGATAGCAAGTTACCAATCGGTCAGAGGCCTACTTGGTGCCCCGTCAATCCATATAAGCATGATAGTCCATTGCAGCCTTCCGGACTGATCGGACCCGTTAAAATTTCAAGTTTACAGTACTAAATTTTTAAACCACGGGAAACTAAACATCAATGCATTGACTATCATCTAAATGAACGTATATCCTTAAATTCATTTAACATGTCGGGTAGAAACTGTTCCAAAAAAATGCTTTTTTGGATCTGTCCGGGAAAATTCAACACCAGTTTATAATCCGCGTAATCCGCCCAATCGGTGTAGTTTTTCCAATAAATAAAAAGGCCCGGACTCAATTAAGAATCCGGGGTTAGTTTAAGTTGGCGGCGGCAGGATTTTATCCCGCTAACGGCGGGACTCCCACTAATGCGAAGTACCATCGGCGCTGTCGGGCTTATCCGTCAGCTGACGGATCGGAATGGGAAGAGGTGGAACCCCGACGCTATAGCCACCCAAATCTCTGAGCTACCAGCTTTGTCAGCTATCAAAAT
>JAATGF010000122.1 GCA_015654795.1 Bacteroidales bacterium | reverse complement strand
TTCGGGAACAGACCGCACTTGCTCTATACCCGCTCTATAGCCGCTCTATGTTTGGTCCATATCGAGTCTGGTATCAGGTCCTATATCAGCATCAGATTCTCATACGAAGATTTTTAATTATTATTGATTATAATGATTTTTTCAATGACGGCGAAGCCAATGACCTTTTTAATGACTCGCCCTATCTCTCCTTCTCCCCATCGCCTTATCGCCCCATCATTCCATTTCCCTGCTCTATGCCAGGGAGGGTTCAAAACAGTAAATTCTTTACCTGAAAAGATCCGCGTCGTATCAACCGAGTCATTTTTATTGATCGAAGATTCATTTCTGTAAATTCCCACAGCAATTCAAAGTGATCCACAAAATCTTCCGCCGCAACCGGACGGGGTATCTTGGTGGACAATTTATTTTGCCGCAAGCTGCTGGTCATTTATCCCTTAGAGATTAAAAAAATAGGCTATCTCAAAAGAAAGAGATAGCCTATTTTATGAAATATTTTAGTATTGTGTTAATTGTCCAACTTAACTCATAGAACATCAGTCCAGTTTCGACATAACTCATCATTTTAAATTTGGCTTAATATTCCCACAGATCCTGCTCGTAATTAAATATGGAGTTTTTGATTCGCTCAGATTCTTTAGCTGCATATTCACCTGTGGCATATTGCTCAATCGACCTGTTGTTATAGGTGTTTTCTTCTTTCACAATATATCCGTCAAACTTTCGGGTAAGAAATAAGTCGTCAAAACTTAAACTACGCGCCCCGTTGAATCCGTTAAGTGACTCATTTTTTGCAAGAAGGGGACGGATTTCGGGATAAGAAACCCAGAAAAGTCTTTTACGCACAAACGTACTATCCTTAGGATCTTTCTTATAAACCCTGATAGGACAAATTCCGAGAATTCGTACCTGAAGTGTTGACTTTTGTTTGTCGAAATACCACATCTCTTTTATCTCCAA
Organism: Bacteroidales bacterium; assembly: GCA_015654795.1. Taxonomy (GTDB): domain Bacteria; phylum Bacteroidota; class Bacteroidia; order Bacteroidales; family Prolixibacteraceae; genus JAAFHB01. The sequence continues at coordinate 21,518 of JAATGF010000122.1, read as the reverse complement.
CTGTTTGACTTCATGTGTAGGAATATCGGCCTGAACAGTTGAATCGCGAGAATCACCGGTATTGATATCGGTAATTTTAATTCTTTTGACGGAATCACCAAATTGTTGTTTCACCTGATTATAATAGATAGGGTCTTTGAATTCATTATCCGCTACCGAAGCATCAAAGGCTGTTATTCTCTTTTCTTCAATCCCCTTTAACAGGATATTAAACAAGTTTGAGCGTCCTTGTATTTCGCGGGTTGGATAATAGAAATGTTGATTCGCTTTTTCACGAAGATCAACGATCCGCCATACCGTTCTGGACCATACAGCATCTGACTCCCTGACGATTGGCAGAGGTGCAGGTTTACGGTCAATGGTTGTCCTTTTCGTATAAGCGCCATCGATGACCTGGGCTTTCAACAGATTCTGCGACGCACTTCCAATCAAAATTGATGTAAGGATCAATAATAATTTTTTCATCGTTAATTAATTTTAAAGCTTAAGGCAGGCAAATTACGGACAGAGCCGTCATCTCCCTTTACTACTATGCTCTCAATATATAACCGACTTCCGGGATTTAACCCTTTCATCAGGTCTGTCTGCTCCTGCGAGAACCTGTTTCCTTTTGTCGGTTTATCAACTACAAAGCCAGCTTTGGATGTTGATACGACAAATGAAGTAACTGTAAAGTTCATCTGGAAATCGAAATCCGGAATTTTAGCCAATACTCCTTGCTGTGCCAGCAGTTCATTTTTGGTAATTACCCCTTCGTTTTTACCAGCTACCGAAGCAACCGGGTCGGGAACTCTTTTGACCCGAAATGGCACAGAACCCATCTCTTTTGAAGTTCCATCAATCAGGGCACTGACTGAAATAACCGAATTAACTCCGATTTTATCAGGCCTAACGATATAACCTTCCGGACCTTCCTGTATTGAACCATTTGTAATAGAAACTTTTACATTACTTGGCGATATCCCAGGGACTGAAATGGAAACGGGATTATCAAGACCTGCGTAAAAAACATTCATCTTCGTTGGCGATACAGTCATCGAAGGTTTGGACACCTCGTACTCGTGTTTAAATGGATAGGCAACAATTATACCATCCGGATTCTTGTAATTGATATGCCCGCTCCATTCAATCTTTCCCTCTTTCGAAGTAATAACTCTGTATAATCCATCACTATTGGAAAGGGTTGTACCACCTACAATAATTTCTGGTTTAACAGTCGTATCGACCGCAGACAGAAAAACTCTGGCCTCATAAGGATTCCCCTGGAGAACAAAGTCTGATTTTGAAACTACCTGTGCCTGAAGCTTATTAAATTTAAATGATGAAGCATCAATTTTGGCATAAAGTTGGTGGATAACATCCGACTCTGCATTACGTACGTCACTTTGAATTTTTGACATAAGGGTAATAACCGCAATTAACGGATATCCTTCAAATTTACTTTCTTCCCACGAAGGTGAGCTTCCTTCTTTGCGCGGAGGAGGGGCAGTACTAAGACTCTGGTTGATTGAAGCAATTAATTCGGTATTTGAGGTATCAATTAATGCAAGAAGAGAACTGCGATATGCCTCAATGGCTTTTTTCAATTCTTCACCATGTTTTTTTGTTATCATTAACTCAGCAGCAAAGTTAAGGTTTTCCTGTGCCTTAATGTTATTGACATCTCCTTCAGGACCATCAGCGCGTTTCACAATTAGTTCCTTTAAACTAAAAATATAATTGTAAAGCGAATCTGAACTGGCCTTCACCTTCAGCACTTCTTTGTTAAGTTCTCCGGCTTTTTGCGGATTTTCTTTTGCCGCATTGCTGAAATCGTTGTAAACCCGTTGGTTCTTAGCTGTGAAATTCTCGATAGTCTGCATGAAATTATTATTGACCATGGCAAACGCATCCAATACCGATTTATCGACATTGAGTGCTAACATTGCAGTCAAAACGAGATACATCAAGCTGATCATCTTTTGCCTGGGCGCTTCCGGACAGTATTTTGTTCCCATGTTCGAATTAACCTTTTACGTTCATAGCTCCAAGCATATTACCATAAACATGGTTAAGTGCTTCCAGATTTTTATTTAACTGTTCTGTTTGTTTACGGTATTTCTGAGCTTCTTCAAGCGAGTTATTGACCACTTCTGTCATTTTAGAATAACCTTCAAAGGCTTTTGCCGATGATTCGGAAAGCTTTTTGGTGTTCTGTAAGTGTAATTCATAAGATGAATTTAAAGCCGACAAACTTGTATTAATATGTGAAAGCCCAGTGCTGTAAGTTTTGGTTTGTTCGGTTAGGGTACTAAGATCCTTGTTTACCAGTTCAGTAAAACTCTTATATGATTGTGCGAGTTTATCACCCGAACTGACAAGTTGATCATTAATCTTTTTTGAAGAATCATTAAATGTCTGAGCCAGATTTTTGGATGAATTGGTTAAAATCTGTGTAGATTGATCCCAGGAATGTACCAGTTCGCTCGTCGACTTCTCAATCGAATGGGTTGCACGAGTATTAATATCGTTGAAAGCGGCCATCGATTCTGAAGCGTCTGTCATATTTTTTACATACTCGTCAGTCACCAACGTAGCACTCGAGATATCAGCAATCCCACTGGCAGCATTTGAAAGATCCTGAAGTCCTTTTTTAACTTTGGCAAGCAAATCGGGCGAAATATCAGCTTTTTCAAAAATATTGTCAAATGCGGCAGGTTGTTTTACAGGATACGGAAGTTCGTCGTCTTCTTCGAGGGCAACGTAATCAGGCCGGAGCTGACGATATACTTTCTTCCAGTCAGGTATTTCGACGGATGGTTCAAAAGCTGAAAGGAAGAAAATCAGCACTTCGGTTGACATTCCGATTGTAAGCATCGTTCCTCCGCCGGTCCAGTGTTGCAACTTGAATAAAGCTCCCATTAAAACGACAGCTGCCCCCCAACTGTAGCAATAATTCATAAACGATTTCCACTTACTTGAATGTGTTAAATCAGACATTCCCATGACTTAGTATCTTTTAAGTTATTATTATTTTTTTGATTGAAACTCATCTCCAAATGTGGATCGTACACAGCGAAAACCAACATACGATTTGGCAGTATCCTGATATTCGAATGTTCGTGTACCTACTTGTATAAAGTAAGCAATATCTTTCCACGATCCGCCACGGATAACTTTTCGTTTCATAGCTGGAGGATCGTCCGGTAGTGCGTTTTGTTCAAAATTGGGATTTAAATCATGCATGAAATTGTATGCGGACTCGTCATAGGCACTAATTGTCCATTCAGCAACATTACCAGCCATGTCATAGAGTCCATATCCGTTAGGATCATATGTTGCAACTTTAACAGTCGTTTTACCACCATCGTCGCTATAATTTCCCCGCATTGGTTTGAAGTTCGCCAGGAAACAGCCAGTTTGGGAACGTGTATAATATCCTCCCCAGGGATACATCGAATTATTTAAGCCGCCTCTTGCTGCAAGTTCCCATTCAGCTTCTGAGGGCAACCGATAATCCTGTACTGCGAAATCACCCTTTTGGGAGAGCATGGAATTTTTGAAATTTGTCCGCCACATGCAAAATGCTTTCGCCTGTTTCCAGGTAACACCAACTACGGGATAATCATCAAAACCAGGATGTGAAAAATATTTGTTAGTAAGTGGTTCGTTGAACGCATAAGAGAAATCGCGAATCCAGACCAGTGTGTCAGGATAAATATTCACTTGCTCATTCATTATAAAACTCGAACGCCCCTCAATAGGCACAACTTTTCCGGTAAGGTCGTTTACTGTTCCCTGATAACTTTGGGTTTGATAGTTATAGGCATTTTGAAGACGGGCTGCCTGTTGCAGGTCGACCCATGAATAACTGTAGTTTAACTTTCTTGGGTCGAGCTCTTTTCTCCCAAGGATTCTGTCATTCCCGACATAATACATTGGTTCTAAGGCATCTTTGTAATCAGGATTGCGCCAATCAAGTTTTCTTTTCCAGTCAAGAATTGGTGGGTCAATCGGATTCCCTTTTCTATCCTCAGTAATTTTAAATTCGGCGAACTGATCCGACAACATGTTTCGGGCCATTGAGTCACGAACCCAATATACGAATTGCCGGTATTCATTATTGGTTATTTCAGTATCGTCCATCCAAAAAGTGGACAGGTCGACTGTGCGGGTAGGAGATGTAGCATAAGCCACATCCTCGTCACCAGGACCCATATTGAAACTTCGCCCGGGTATTAGCGCCATACCAAGTGGTGAAGGTTCAAAATATTTCCCTCTTTTTTCCACTCCCGTCAATTCCCCGTTACCCCCCTTATGGCAACTGACTAACAAGATAATAGACGATATACAACCAAAGAAAAACAATTGCTTCATAGTTTGTTTAATATGTTGTGCTCAACTATATTTTTACGCCAAAGTTACAAAAATCTTACACTTTTGTACTTGTGTGTATGTTTTTTGTTTAATAATACTGAATATGCAAGAAAAAGTTCATGTGAGCCAGCGTTATACCTGGATAAAGAGGATGTGCTAATGTCGTAAGAATACCCAAACTTTATTCCATTCCATAATTCTGCTCCGGCAGTGATAATTATCGCATCCTTAATGCGATAGCCAATACCTCCCCATAATCTTTTATCGAATTGAAGAGTCATATTGATGTCTGCCTGCCAGGTTGTTGCATCAGTTTTAAAGAAGAACGAAGGAAGTGCCTCTAACCGTTCATTAGCCATTTGGACAGTATAGCTTCCACTCATATAATAATGCCTTCGAAGTGAATACGTGCCTGACTCTTCGAATAATAAAACAGGCTGGTTCAGATGCCTGGCTGAAAGTGCCAATTCAAAATCTTTATTTTGATAAAATAATCCTGCTCCGATGTCAACTAAAACACCGCTTGCTTTGCCTTGGGGAAGTCCCTGATCCGTTTGATTAAAATTATCCATGTCGCTCCACCTGTTTATGTCAGACATGTCAAGACTTTTATTCATAAACCCAAATGAGACACCTGTGCCCAGAAGACCTTTCCCAAGATGAGTTCTCCATGAATAATTCAATCCAATCGAAACATTCTTCTCAAAACCGATAACATCATTGATTACTGATAACCCAATTCCATCATTCTTCCCGATTATATGTGCCGCTGCATCAGCATTGAAAACAATTGTAACCGGGGCTCCCGGAAATCCAACCCATTGATACCTGTTTAATAATGAGAAATTTATCAATCCCGAAGATCCTGCAAAACCGGGGTTTACTGTCAATTGATTAAACCGGTTCTGACTGAACTGCGGATCTTGCTGACTTAAGGCTACGAAATTACAAATAAATAAGAATAAACATGATAAGATTAATTTTTTCAAAAGTTCCCTTTTGCGATCAGTGATATTTTTATATTTATCATTCATGAGCAAGCAGGTAACAGTTAAGGGTTCGGTTTTAGTAGTGATACCTAATTATATAAACAAAGATATAACTTTTTATTCATTATATTTCGCCGAAATATTTCCACCATCTTTCAGGAATTTCATTTTCGCAAGCTTTACGGTAATCTTTTTTAGAACAGGGAATTCTGACCGGAAAAACTGAGCAATTCTCATCCGGTACTTCCATCCACCATCGTTGCGAAACCGGATGTTGCAAAAATGAAATCGGATCATCTAATCCATCTACGGGGATGTGATAATGTTCGAAATCTGTAGCCTCGTCAACCGGTTCTTCGTCAAGTCGTTTGGATATTCCATTAATAAAGTACCAGCTGATTTGAGCTGCCATCATTGCACCGGTAGTTGTTGAATCAAAAGAAGGAGTGTAGCCAAAAAGTCCAAACCATACCTGTTTTGTTGACATGCCCGAATACCAGGCTATTTGGCACGCTTCTTCGCCTGTTAGTCCGTTAGGCGATATGCGATATTGTCCAGTCGCTTCAGCCGATTTTATTGAGCCGAAATCGAAGCTGACGAGATCTGATTTTCGGAGTAGCGGTTCCAGCTCTTTGAAATCATCGCGGATTTCGCCTAAAGTTAAAATCTCACCATTGTACCCTTCGGCCACAATATCGTGTTCCTGCTGACAAATAAAATAGGATTGTCCGGCAATCACGCTCACAGATGTTCCGATCGGTAAGTTGTTGATATAAAATTCGTCGGCCGGACTATTTTCTTTCACACTGTTGTCAATCCTGTCATCAACTATTACAAGATTAAATTCTTGTTTATCGAATCCGCCGATAAGCGGAACTGTCATTTCCTGGCTTCCTCCAAGGATTAAAAGATGGATGTTCAGGGCGGAAAGCTCCTCTGCCACTATTTTCACAGCGGCATAAGTGTCCTTAAGCTCGTTGCCTGATTTTATATTTCCAAGATCTACAATACTAATTTCGGCTGGAAAAGCTGTAAGTGCATATAAATGTTGCCTGATCGCATCGGGAGCTTCGGCTACCTGATTGCAACCCGACCCTCTTCCTTCGGGCAACCCTAAAATAGCAACCCAGGGAAGATGATCTGCATCCCAGACCTGACTTTTCAGGAAATGCCCCAACTGATCAGAGCTCCCCTTGTATTGTTTTACAACCTCTAAATCTGATGCCGGAATAATCAGTTCGTTCAACATGGGAAACAGAATTAATGGTTAACTCTTAAAAATATAAGATGCTGCACAATCTTTTCAGTATCTTATTTTGCCCGTCGCTTATTCGTTTTGGGCTTAGCTCCTTCGGTCTCAATGATCACTTTGCAATCGTCAACAGTCAGGGCATTGATGTCAGTTCCTTTTTTAATTTTATAATTTCCTTTTTTAAAGGAGATATAAGGACCCCAGCGTCCCTCGAGGACGCGAATATCTGGCTCTTCGGGGAAAGTTTTCAGAACAGATTTTATTGCTTGTTCCCTTTTTTCTTCAATCAGTTCAATTGCACGCTCGATGGTCACCGTCATTGGTTCGTCGATCCCTTTTTTCAATGATACAAAGTTACCGTCGTGCCGGACATAGGGACCAAACCTGCCAATCCCCACAACGACTTTCTTATCTTCGAATTCTCCCAGATCACGCGGAAGATCAAATAATTTCATGGCTTCTTCCAACGAAATTGTTTCGATGCTCTGCCCTTTCTGAAGACTGGCAAATTGCGGTTTCTCTTCGCTTCCTTCAACCATTTCGCCCAATTGGACAAACGGACCAAACCGACCGATTTTTGCAGATACCGCTTTCCCGGTCACCGGATCAGATCCCAGTATCCTTTCCCCACGTGCCCGCTCCGAATTATTAAGGGCATCTTCGATTTTCAGATGAAACGGGCGATAAAAACCATCAATCATTTTATTCCAGACCAATTGGCCATCAGCGATTTCGTCGAATTGCTTTTCGACTGATGCTGTGAAATTAAAATCAACGATCGGCTCAAAATACTTGACCAAAAAATCATTGACAACCAGACCAATATCCGTTGGAAAGAGCTTTGATTTCTCAGTACCTGTAATCTCTGTTTTTACCTCTTCGCTTATAGTTGTTCCACGCAAAGTTAGCGTGATAAATGAACGTTCTGTCCCTTCTCTATCTTCTTTTATAACATATTCGCGTGCCTGTATCGTTGTAATTGTCGGTGCGTAGGTTGACGGACGACCGATTCCCAACTCCTCGAGTTTACGAACCAAACTTGCCTCCGTGTAACGTGCAGCTTTTTGCGAAAATCTTTCAAGTGCCTGAATTACATCCGGATCTAGTTTTTGATGAACAGTCATCACAGGCAGCATACCTTTTTCTTCTTCTGTAAGGCCCTCATCATCCGACGATTCCATATAAACACCCAGGAATCCATCGAATCGGAGTATTTCGCCGGCAGCAACGAAAATCTCTTTTGCTTTCGAGACAGTGATATTAACCGTTGTTCTTTCTATTTCGGCATCAGCCATTTGTGAAGCCAACGTCCGTTTCCAGATTAAACTGTAAAGCTTTTGTTCCTGAGGTGAACCTTTAACTTCTTCCTGGTCAAAATAGGTTGGGCGGATAGCCTCATGTGCTTCCTGGGCCCCCTTCACCTTGGTTTTATAATGGCGTATTTTTACATATTTGTCACCATACGAATCTGTTATCTTTTTCTTCGCAGCTTTGAGCGCCTCTTCCGAAAGATTGGTTGAGTCAGTACGCATATAAGTAATAAATCCCGATTCGTAAAGTCGTTGAGCTACCGACATCGTTAAACCTACCGGGAAGCCAAGTTTGCGGCTTGCTTCCTGTTGAAGAGTAGAGGTTGTGAATGGGGCAGCGGGTGATTTCCTGGCTGGACGAGTAATAATATCTGCAATTGTGAATTCGGCTCCCTTACATTTTTCAAGAAATGCCCTCGCTTCTTCGGCTGTATCGAAACGATTGTTTAGCTCCGCTTTTAGTTGAGTAATCTTCCCGTTATTCTCCGGAACCAAAAAGATCGCGTTAACCCTGAAAAATGGAACGCTCTGAAAATTAGTAATCTCACGTTCGCGGTCAACAATTAGTCTCACGGCAACGGATTGAACTCTTCCAGCCGAAAGTGAAGGTTTTACTTTTTTCCAAAGAACCGGAGAAATCTCAAACCCGACCAACCGGTCGAGCACGCGCCTTGCCTGTTGAGCATCAACAAGATCTTTATTCAGAAGACGGGGATTCTCAATTGCCTTTAATATTGCCTCTTTCGTAATCTCGTGAAAAACTATCCTGTTCGTCTTCGCAGGATCGAGGTGCAGTACCTCCATCAAATGCCAGGCGATGGCTTCTCCCTCACGGTCCTCATCCGAGGCGATCCAAATTTTGCCGGCAGTTTTGGCACATTTTTTTAATTCGATGACAACCTTCTTCTTGTCTTCCGAAATGATATAATTGGGTTGATAATTATTATTGATATCAACTCCGAAATCTTTCTTATCCAGATCACGGATGTGTCCGAAACTTGATTTAACAAGGAAATCCTTTCCCAGAATTTTCTCTATTGTTTTGGCCTTGGCGGGCGATTCGACAATTACCAGATTCTCTTCCATACTTTTGAAGGATGATTTTGGTGCTTCTAAATTTTTTGCAAAGTAAAGAAAATCAAACCCTAAGTTCAAACTATTTCTTCATTCTTTATTGCAGGACGCCAATGAAAGACAATCTAAGATCGCTGTAATATATCTGTAAATCAGCGTTATATTACCTATAAATAAATTATTTACAATGACATTCTTTTTTCTGTACACAATTCTCAATTTTCGGAGAATAATTTTCCAATTTTCAGAGGAAATTATTCTAAAAACATTGCAAATATCAGATTTATATTGATTTACGGGTTATAGGCATTGCGAATTAGAATAATCAGGTATGCGGAACGGTGTCCTCCGATAAATTGTAATAAAATGTCAATATTTACATTTCTTGTCCATTTTGACCTTCGAACTACTCATAATTTGATACAACCCGGATCTAAGGTAAAGAATTTATTGTTTGAACCCTACCTGGCATAGAGAAGGGAAATGGAATGATAGGGCGATAAGGCAATGGAGAGAAGAGGCGATAGGGCGAGTCATTAAAAAGGTCATTGGCTTCGCCGTCATTAAAAGGTCATTAGGCTTCGCCGTCATTAAAAATTACAGACTCGATATGAACCAAACATGGACCAAACAAGAACCAAACATAGAGCAGGCATAGAGCGGATATAGAGCAAGTGCGGTCTGTTCCCGAATAAACACAGGTTAAAAAGAGCAGTTAGAGAACTGCAGAGCGTTTTGTTGAACCCTTGTATTCGGGGTAACGGTTGTATTGATAATGGCATCGCCTGATTTTGCACCCGGGGAGCTACATACATTTAATCCCTTCAGAATTAGGGGGCGGCTGGCTGAACAATCTGTGACAATAAAAACAGGCTTCCGTATGGAATTTAAAGTCACAGGATAATTGCTGATAATCATACGGGTTACAAGGATATTTGTCATCCCGCACATGCGGGATCACAAAATAAGCAGATTTCCCGTGATTTTTGTGTGACTTTAACTGTGACTTTGTTTATTAAAATATCCATATAAAATTTCAGAAACAGGTCGATAGTTTGTGACTTTATTGTGACTTTAACTGTGACTTTATTTACCAAAACACCTATATAATATGTTGTTTTTTAGGTGTATATAATAATGTAAGTTGTGACTTTAACTGTGACTCCAGGAATTAAGGCGGTGAACTTCTAAAAATTAGTTTCACCATACGATTTTATTTTTGGACTAAAGTTACAAATTGTTAAGGAGCTATAATCGAATAAAAAATTTCCCAACAATATCATCTGATTAAAAAAAATCCTCCACCTTTAACAGGCGGAGGATTTTGAAATATATTATATTTTTCAATTCACTAAGATCACTGCGTGAATTTTTAGCTTTCCACAAGTACCTTTACTTCGTTATTCGAAGCCTCGATTAATCCGCCATTAATTTCAAAATAGCTAATGACGCCGTTTGTCTCTTTAACCTTAATCTTGCCTTTGGTCAGCGTAGAAATAATGGGAGCATGATTTTCCATAATTTCAAACGATCCCAGCGTTCCCGGCAGTTTTACAATTGTAATCTCCCCTGCAAACATCTGTTTTTCCGGCGAAATAATTTCAAGGTGCATCATAAAGCTTTAAATTACCTGATCTGTTTTTGTGATTTATTTTGATTCAGCGAGCAGTCTTTCCCCTTTTTCAATGGCCTCATCAATTGTTCCAACCATGCTAAAAGCGGTTTCGGGATACTGGTCAACTTTACCGTCAATTATAGCGTTGAATCCTTTGATGGTATCTTCAATATCAACCCAAACTCCTTTCATTCCTGTGAATTGCTCAGCCACAAAGAAAGGTTGCGATAAGAAACGCTGAACACGACGTGCCCTGGAAACAATCAATTTATCGGTCTCTGATAGTTCGTCCATCCCAAGTATTGCGATGATGTCCTGCAATTCGCGATATCGCTGTAAAAGCTCTTTCACACGCTGGGCAGTATCGTAATGCTCTTTTCCAACAATTTCGGGACTTAATATCCGGGATGTCGAATCGAGCGGATCAACCGCAGGGTAAATTCCCATTTCTGAGATTTTCCGGTTTAAGACGGTCGTAGCATCAAGATGGGCAAAAGTGGTAGCGGGAGCAGGGTCAGTTAAGTCATCCGCAGGAACATATACTGCTTGTACAGAAGTAATTGATCCATATTTTGTGGAAGTAATCCGCTCCTGCAATAACCCCATTTCGGTGGCGAGCGTAGGCTGGTAACCAACAGCAGATGGCATACGGCCAAGCAATGCTGAAACCTCAGAACCGGCCTGGGTAAACCTGAAAATATTATCGACAAAGAAAAGAATATCGTTTCCTTTCCCTTTTTTATCGCCATCGCGGAAGTATTCTGCTACCGCAAGTCCTGAAAGTGCAACTCTTGCACGAGCGCCCGGAGGTTCGTTCATCTGGCCAAAAACCAGCGTTGTTTTCGATTTGGCAAGCTCTTCATGATCAATGAGGCTAAGATCCCAGCCACCTTTCAACATATCCTCTTTGAAAGCTTCGCCATAACGTATTACACCTGACTCAATCATATCGCGCAGCAGGTCATTGCCTTCGCGTGTCCTTTCACCAACTCCGGCAAAAACCGATTGCCCGTCATATTTCTTGGCAATGTTGTTGATTAACTCCATTATAATTACAGTCTTGCCAACACCGGCTCCACCGAAAAGTCCGATTTTGCCTCCCTTTGAATAAGGCTCGAGCAAATCGATAACTTTAATACCGGTAAAGAGTACCTCCTTTTCTGTGGAGAGATCTTCGAATCGGGGCGGATCGCTATGAATTTGATAACTTCTCTCTTTCGAAATTGGGCCGATACCATCAATTGCTTCACCGATCACATTGAGCAGTCTTCCTTTAATCACCTCACCGACAGGCATAGAAATGGCTTTCCCTGTGGCAATGACTTCCATCCCACGCGATAGCCCGTCAGTTGAGTCCATGGCAACTGTTCGTACTGTTTGTTCCCCGATGTGCTGCTGACACTCGAGAATTAACACCTGACCGTTTTCGCGTGTAATTTCAAGTGCATCAAATATTCTGGGCAACTCATTTCCCTCTTGCTCGAAGCTGACATCAACAACAGGCCCGATTACCTGAATGATTTTGCCTTTGGATTGCGACATATTTCCGTATTTTATTGAAATTTCTTTATTGATAACTCACAATTTATAATTATCCGGATTGTATTAATTTCTCTGCGCATTTGCACCGCTTACAATTTCCAAAATTTCATTGGTAATTGCGGTCTGACGTGCCTGATTGTATTGAAGTTTCAACTCTCTGATTAATACTCCGGCATTATCGGTCGCTTTATGCATTGCTGTCATACGCGCACCATGTTCTGAAGCCACCGAATCAAGAATCGCTTTGTAAAACTGTATTCTCAGCGATTGAGGAATAATTATATCTGCTATTTCCTGCATCGAAGGTTCAAAAATATAATCTTTACGCATTTCCCCCTTGCCTGACTGAACTTCTTTGATCTCTTCAGGTTTGACAGGTAAAAATTGCTCCGTGATAAGGTTTTGAACTGCGGCATTTTTGAATTGATTGTAAACCACTTCAATATGATCGTAAATGCCTTCGGTGTAACCTTTCATGAAATATTGTGTGATTTCAGATACAGTCGTAAAATTCATCCCATCATAGATATCGAGAAAGCTTTTGGTTACTTTAATCCCTTTACTTTTAAGACCTTCAGCACCTTTCTTTCCGATCGCTATTACATCTACTTTCCCTTTTTGCGAATACTCATTAAATGTCTGAAAGTAAAGTTCTGAAGTCTTTTTTACCACATTAGAATTAAAACCACCGCAAAGACCTCTGTTAGAGGTTATCGCAACGATCAGGATCTTTTCTTTATCTTTTCGGACAGCATATTTATTATCAATGGAAGAATCAAGATTGCTGCTCACACTTGTCAATATCTCATTCAGTTTTTCGGCATACGGGCGCATCATATGAATGGCATCCTGCGCTTTTCGCAGCTTGGCCGCAGAAACCATTTTCATGGCGCTGGTGACCTGCTGTGTTGATTTCACCGAAGCTATTCTGGTCCTTATGTCTTTTAAATTAGCCATTCTTTGAATTTATCTGTCAGGTAATTTAATTGCAATTAAGCGATTAAAACTTATACTTTGCAGCAACCTCACTTGCAACTTTTTCAAGGACAAGCGTCTCACTATCACCTATAATACCTTGTTTTAAAACATCAAGTGTATCTTTGTGCTTTGCCTCCATTACTTCAAGAAACTCAATTTCAAAGTCCAGAATCAGGTTTCTTGGAACATTCATTAATAATCCTCTCGTTCCGCAATACAGGATTGCAATTTGTTTCTCAACTTTCATCGGCGAAAATTGATGCTGTTTCAGGATTTCGAGGTTACGAACCCCTTTTTCGAGAACAGCTTTTGTTGCCGGATCAAGATCAGAGCTAAATTTAGAGAAGGCTTCAAGTTCACGGAATTCAGCCTGGGCAATTTTTAGTGTCCCGGCTACTTTCTTCATTGCTTTGATTTGAGCATTTCCCCCAACGCGCGAAACAGAAATTCCCACATTAATAGCTGGTCGGATCCCTGCGTTGAATAAATTCGATTCAAGGAAAATCTGACCATCTGTAATAGAGATAACGTTGGTCGGAATATAAGCCGAAACGTCACCATCCATTGTCTCAATTATTGGAAGTGCAGTCAATGAACCACCACCTTTAATGAGATGTCTGATTGATTCAGGCACATCATTCATTTGCTGTGCAACCTCTTCTGTATTGTTTATTTTTGCAGCACGCTCAAGTAAACGGGAATGGAGATAGAACACATCGCCAGGATATGCTTCGCGGCCTGGCGGGCGACGCAGAAGCAACGAAACTTCACGATAAGCAACCGCCTGTTTCGATAAATCATCATAAACAATAAGCGCTGAACGACCCGTATCTCTGAAGAATTCACCAATTGCTGCACCGGCAAATGGTGCATAGAACTGTAAAGCCGCAGGATCTGATGCTGTTGACATCACGATAACTGTGTATGGCATTGCTCCGTTTTCCTCGAGTGTTTTCGCGATATTTGCAACGGTTGATCCTTTCTGACCTATGGCAACATATATACAGTAAACGGGAGCTCCTTTTTCGTAAAACTCTTTTTGATTGATAATTGCATCAATTGCAATAGCTGTTTTGCCGGTCTGCCGATCACCAATGATCAATTCCCGTTGCCCGCGGCCAATAGGAATCATCGCATCAATTGCCTTAATACCCGTTTGTAATGGTTCATTAACAGGCTGACGGTAAATTACTCCGGGGGCTTTTCGCTCTAAAGGCAATTCAAAGAGTTCGCCGGTGATAGGTCCTTTACCATCCTGCGGTTGTCCAAGCGTGTTAATTACTCGGCCCAATAAACCTTCTCCAACATTAATTGAAGCAATTTTATTGGTTCGCTTAACATGATCACCCTCCTTTATTTTTTCCGAAGCACCTAACAAAACGCATCCTACGTTATCTTCTTCGAGGTTTAATACGATGCCCATAACTCCTGAGTCGAATTCAACCATTTCGTTCGACTGAATATTTGACAAACCGTAAACGCGTGCAGTACCGTCACCTACTTGCAATACAGTCCCAATTTCGGCAAATTCGGCTTCACTATTGAAACCCTCCAACTGTTTCTTCAGTATTTCGGAAACTTCCGCAGGTTTTATTCCGGCCATAATATCAACGTTTAATATATTCTAATTCTGTATTTTAATTTCTACTTGCCAAAAGTTCTTTTTTCAGCTTTTTTAATTTTGCAGCCACACTCGCATCAATCTGCTGGTCCTCAACCTGCAGTATAAACCCTCCAATGAGTTTGTTGTCTACTTTGCAGGTTAGATCAACTTCTGTATTATAAAGCTTTCGGATCAATGTTCGAAACTGCTCCAATGTGGCTGGATCTATTTCAAATGCGCTTATCAGTTTTGCAGCTTTGTAGCCCACCTCTTTGCGATAAGTTTCATGAAAGTTTCTGGTAATATCCTTCAAATAGCCTTCACGGTTATTCGTAATGAGGAGCATAAGAAAAGAGTAAGTGAGGGCGTTTGTTTTTTTCGCAAAAACATCCACAAAAAGCTGCCGCTTCTCTTTAACTCCGATTACAGGACTTGTGAGCACATGATTGAAAGCAGGCATAGTCTCAAAAAGCTCATGAATCATCTCCATATCAATTTTTACGGCTTCTTCGACCTGCTTTTCCTTCGCCAGACTCAATAATGCTTTCGCATATCTTACCGAGATTTTACTCTCATCCATTTTAAGTCAATTTAGTAAAACTTTTGCCCGACAACCAATTTCAATGTTTGCCCGGTTAATTGAGGTTGATTTTATCAATGTAATTCTGGACGAGTTCTTTCTGCCGACTTTCATCTGCAAGTTTTTCTTCCAGTATTTTTGCTGCAATTTCAACGGAGAAATTAGCAATCAGGCTTTTAATATCACTGATAGCAGCAACCCGCTCGCGTTCTATCGTAACCCTGGCATTTTCCAATACCTTATTTGCTTCAATACCAGCCTCATGTCTGGCATCCCGAATGATCGATTCCTTCAGATCCCGCGCCTCTTTTACTATTTTTTCACGTTCAAGTACCGCTTCTCTTAAAATCTTTTCGTTTCCGGATTGCAAACGCTTCATTTCCTCTTTTGCATTTTCGGCCGATTTCAGTGATTCAACGATCAAATTTTCACGGTCCGAGAGTGCTTTAAGAATTGGACCCCAGGCAAATCGTTTGAGAATCCACAATAAGAGGGAGAAGGTTACCAACATCCAAAAGAATAACCCGAAATCTGGCATTACTAATCCCATAATGATAAATTTATTGGTAAACGATTTTAAATTCCTAATACCGGGAGCTTTTAATATCCCGTAAATAAATGATTTATACGAATATAATCAGGAAGCAGATAACAATTGCGAAGAAAGCAACTCCTTCAATCAAAGCTGCCGCAACAATCATGTTTGAACGAATATCACCAACAGCTTCTGGCTGGCGAGCAATTCCTTCTACTGCTGAACCTCCAATTCGGCCAATCCCTATACCTGCACCAATTGCAGCCAATCCGGCTCCTATTCCAGCACCCATTTTTGCAATTGCCATATTTGCAGCTACTTGCAGAATTATAGCTAATGTTATCATAAGAATTAATGTTTAAATAATTAAATTGTTTTTATCGTATTTTATTCCAATTTCTGATCTCATTAAAAATTTAAAAAAACGGCATTTTTAAGCATGACTCTCATGCTTTTCGAGTGCCAGTCCAATATAAAGCGCTGATAATAATGTGAAAACATATGCCTGAATAAACGCTACCAATAATTCCAAAACACTCATGAATACTGTAAACGTAATCGATATAACAGATATTCCGTAAGCCGCAAAGTAGCTTTTTTCGGCAAATATAAATATCAGACTATAAAACCCTAAGGCAACGATGTGACCGGCCGTAATATTCGCAAACAAACGAATGGTTAGAACAAACGGCTTAATAAATACCCCCATGATCTCAACTATAGGCATTAAAGGGACGGGAAACTTAAGCCACAACGGTATTTCCGGATCATTCACCATGTGAACCCAATAATTACGCGAACCGCTCAAACTTGTAATCACAAAAGTGAAAAGGGCCAAAACAAGGGTAACCGTAATATTTCCCGTTAAATTTGCACCTCCCGGAAAGATAGGCACGAGACCCAGGATGTTATTAATTAATATGAAAAAGAAAATGGTCAGTAAATAGGGAAGATATTTCTCATATTTTTCATTTCCGATAGATGGTTTTGCAATATCATCGCGAACAAAAAGAAGTACAGGTTCAATCCAGCCTTGCAGTCCTTTGGGCGCTTCGTCATATTTCTCACGGTATCGCTTTGCAACCGAGAGGAAAATCACTAATAAGAGAAATACACTTACAAATAAAGACACTACATTTTTTGTGATGGAAAAATCCCATGGTCTTACCTCCGAACCGTCAGCCAGTACTTCAACCACCTTTTTTGCATATTTCCCTTCAGCCGCAATCTTAAAACCGTTAAATTCTTCGGTCCCGTGATGGAAATTAGATGACATAAATACATGAAATCCAGAGTTTTGGCTATAAAGAATAACCGGGAGAGGTATACCAATATGGGTATGAGCAATCGTAGTGACATGCCATTCATAACTATCCCTGATATGATCAAAGATAAGTTCGCCCGTGTTGAATTTCTTTGGGGAAACTGTATCTGCTACGGCAAGTTCCTCGCTAGCTTTAAGTAAGTTAGTGGATAATGCAAGTGCAAATAAAACTAATATTATCGATCTTAAAACTCTTGTCATTGCAATAAATTGTGGCCAAAAATAAACAAATAATCGGGATCACAAACTGATTTTCGAATGTTTTTTAATATAGTTCAAAACCTGTACAACTTCGAAAATTGTAAACGAAATATAGAACGTAATGAAAGTTAATGCAAAAGGAATTATCTGCGAATGATCGATCAGTAAATAGATCAGCATAAAAGTGAGATATACCATTAACTTTAAGGTTACTGATGCCATGAAGGCCGTAGTAAACCTTCGCGTATTCTGCCCTGCCGCTTTCAAAATCCAAAGATGACTAATCGTAGTTACAAGGGCGATCAATAAAATCTGGTAAGGATAAGCAGCGAAATACCACATATTCAACACGGTCGAAAATAAGGCTGAAGCAATGGTGAAAACTATTATGGTAAATATCAATATTTTAACTATGAATTGTCGGTAAGCAATAGCCATAAAAGATAAATTATTTTAGTTTTTAGTACAATCAACATTTATTTTAATGCCTGGAATGACTTATGTTGATCACTTTATTTTTTCAGCATAGTCTTGAACATATGATAGAGCGCAAGAAAAGTGGCGAAAAGCGTAAGGCAAATTGTAAAAACAGGCGCCTTCATACCAAACAACCGATCTAATTGAATCCCGCCCAATACACCTACCGCTAAAATTACAATCATTTGGAATATCAGACTTGAATACTTTGAATATTCCTTCAAGTAATTCATTTTTCTGTTGTCCTCTGTCATTGTTAACCGAATGTTTTAATAATCAGTTTATTTCATTAATTTACGTACTGAACGATCGGTATGCAAATATATATAAAAGAATCAAAAAGCAAAATGGCATAAGAAAATATTTATTTATTTTTTATGCCACTCTTTATCAATACTTCATATTTTAATTATTTCATCCGTTTAAATTATTAAAAGTAAGGACTTTAAAAGCTCACAGATATTTGAACAATTTTAAAACTTAATATCCTCAAATCGCCAAACAAACCAGGTCTAAAGAAGCGATTTAATCTCCGCAACTTTCAATATTATTTCAATGATCTCGTCCTGACTAAATTTTGCACAATTGAAATCAATATCATAAACCAATTTATTCGGTTCTTTTGCCAGGTAATCTTCCACAAACTTTAAGCGTCGCTTGTCTGTTTCAATAACAACTTTTTTAGCTTCCTCTGCCGAGATTTTATTGCGACTGCAAATTGTTTCAATCTTCCAACTCAAAGGAGCATAAAGTTTTACGTGTAGCGAACGCTGAATATCCTGTGTCAGTGCCTCGCTTCCTCTTCCAATAATCACCACATTGCCCTGAATGGCAATGTGACGTACTACCTCCTTGATCGCTCTTTTGATTTTTGCATCGGGAGCATAATATTTAACAGTAAACGAAGATACGATTTCATCAAGGAAGTTTCTGTCTTCTGTTTTGAGAAGACTCTTCACCTGATTTGGATTGAGTTTCAGTTCTTTGGATGCAAGACAAAGAATTTCTTTATTTACCCATTTCCATTTTGGGGTTGGATTGGTGATCTTGCTATTAATCCGTTCGGTTAATCTTTCAGCAAAAAGCCTTCCCGAACAACCACATTCTCTCGAAACGGTAATTACCGGACCAGGAAGCCCAACGGCTTTTTTTGTTTCAGTTCTGATCCGCTCATTCATGTATTTAAGCAGAAGATTATCCATTGTTGTTTGGCGTTGATTAATGTTCTGCAATATAATAAAAAAAACGCGAATTATCAAGCTTATAAGCAGGTAAAATTAAGCGTGTACAATATGTGAAAATCAAAGTGATAGATTGCTGATATTTGGATCTGCACTTCTTTTTTATTTACGGTCGATGGGGTGCATCATTCCCCATCCTTTCTTCTTCAACCTATTTGTTTCTCCAATTAACTCATCAGGGTATTTTGGGGAATCTCCCGATTTATCATCTTGATGTGCCGGTTGCCTATCAATTATTAAGACATTGATAATAAGGCTATGCGGGCGATCGGGCTTTTCCCCGGAGTAAAAAGAATAATCCAACGGTCAGTAATGTTCGTGTATTCCTTGATAAGAAGTCTGTAGCTTATGTGCATCTTATGTATATCTCCTGTGTATTTTGTGTACATCTTGTGTGCTATTTTAACACAGATGATACACAGATGATATACAAATACTACACAGATAGTAGTATGTTGATAAATCCTAAACCAGAAGAGATACCGCTACTTTTATATCCGGGGAAAGAGGCTAAAAAGCGCTAAGTATGTACGAAGAATTTGTTACAAAATGGCTAAAACATGTGCAGCAGGTAATGCATATGATGCCTAAAACATTATAAATGATTGATTAATGGGCCAGATTTTGCCAAATGCCCGGTAAGGTTTTAAAGGGATCGATTGCTGAAAATTGGAAAGTTATGAATGCAGAATGGAGCAACAATTTTATAATTAACATATTCGCTCTTTATTCTTTAGTCAGAGATTGCAATTCTGACTTTTTGATTTTTGATCTTCTCGTCCTTGATTGCTTCTATCGTTTTGCGAGCCTTGCCCCGATTGATCGCTACGAAAGAGGCATTATCGAGGATGGTAATCAAACCAATCTCCTCTTTTTCAAGGTTCCCTTTCTGAATCAGAAAACCAACGATATCGGTTTTGCTGATTTTGTCTTTTTTACCGGCACCTATGTATAATGTAATCCACTGTGGCGCTTCGGGTAAGCGAATCATTTGGGGTAACTCTACAAATTTGGGAGTAATGGTCAGAAAATTGGGGACTGATTCCTGTTCGGCAAGCACAAGCCACGCTGTTCCCCGCGCATTCATGCGGGCGGTTCGGCCATTCCGATGGATAAATCCTTCTTCGGTGCCGGCACCCTGGTAATGAATGATATTTTTAATTTCAGGAATATCTAATCCCCTGGAAGCAAGATCAGTGGTAATTAGGATCTGGTGACTTCCGTTTCTGAATTTCAGCAATGCGCGCTCACGCTCATCCTGCTCGAGACCACCATGAAACGTGTCGTGTATCACACCTTCTTCGGTTAATATTTCGCTGATCCTATCGACTGCTTCGCGGTGATTGCAAAACACAAGTGTGGGTTCATGGCCGAGGTGACAAATCAGTTTAATAAGAATTTCGAGCTTATCATTTTCCGTAGCCCTGACTGCCTTAATGACCACATCAGGGAGGTTTTCTTCTGTAAGATAATTAAGGGTGACCGGATTTTTGACACCTGAGAATTCGGGGATTTCAATCGCCTGTGTTGCAGAGGTGAGGATACGTTTTTTTATTTTAGGTAACAGATTGATAATAAAACTCATTTCGTCACTAAAGCCCATTTCGAGCGATTTGTCAAATTCGTCGAGAACAAGCAGATGAATGGATTCCGGATCAAAGCTGCTTCGACGCAGGTGGGCCGCAATACGACCCGGAGTTCCTATTAATACGGCAGGTGGTTCTGTAAAATTGTTTCGTTCTGTTTTCATGGGATGCCCACCGTAACAGCAATTTACTTTAAATCCGCTTCCCATTGAACGGAATACCTGCTCGATCTGCAAAGCCAATTCGCGTGAAGGGACGAGGATAAGCACCTGTATGCCTGTTGTTTTCGGATCGAGCTGATGAAGTAACGGAAGAAGGAATGCCACAGTTTTTCCTGAACCGGTAGGCGCGAGCAATACAATATTGTTTGCTTTTAAATCAGTACTGATCATTGCATTTTGAATCTCGTTCAACGATCCGAATTTCAGGTTTTCAAGAACTTTTGCCGTGATATTTTCTTTTTGCTTCATGGCACAAAGATAACGCTATTCGTGATGATTTCGTGAGGTCTCCCAACGGAGTAACTGAACTGTGAGGAATGTATTTGAAAATTTTCATAAGATAATAAGTGACATTAAGTAAGGTGAATAAAATAATGTCGTATTTACAAAAGTGAGAAAGGGAGATGGGGCGAAAAAGCGATGGGGCGCAAGGGCGATAGGGAGAAGGAGGGAGATTTGTCCTGAAATAATAGGTTTAGTCAGAGAGACATGTGAGATGCCAATTCCACAATTATTTTGCAAAAAATCTTTGATAAACGAGGTATGGACCAAACAAGAACCAAATAAGAATCAAACAAGAACCAAACAAGAATCAAACAAGAACCAAATAAGAATCAAATAAGAATCAAACAAG
>JAATGF010000128.1 GCA_015654795.1 Bacteroidales bacterium | reverse complement strand
TCCCGCATGTGCGGGATGACAAATATCCTTGTAACTCGTATGATTATCAGCAATTATCGTGTGACTTTAAATTACATACGGAAGCCTCTGTTTTATTGTCACAAATTATTCAGCCAACCACTCCCAATCCTGAAGGGGTTAAACGTATGTAGGCTCCGGGTACAAAATCAGTGGCTGTCATTATCAATGCAACCGGTACCCCGAATACAGGAAGTTCAACAAGGCTCTATGCAGTTCTCCACAACTCTTTATAACCTATTTTTATTCGGGAACGGATCGCACCTGCTCTATGTTTGCTCTATGTTTGCTCTATGCCTGCTCTATGTTTGGTTCTTGTTTGGTCCATACCTCGTTTATCAAAGATTCTTTAATGACTCGCCTCATCGCCTTTTCGCCCTTGCGCCCCATCATCCCTTTTTCCTGCTCTATGTTTGTTTCTTGTTTGGTCCATATCGAGTCTGTACCTTTTAATGACGGCGAAGCCAATGACCTTTTCAATGACAGCGAAGCCAATGACTATTTTAATGACTTTTTCAATGACGGCAAAGCCAATGACCTTTTCAATGACTATTTTAATGACCCTTTCTCCTTTTCGCCCCATCGCCCTTGCGCCCTATCGCTTTTCTCCCCATCATTCCATTTTCCTGTTCTATACCAGGTAGGGTTCAAAGCAATAAATTCTTTATCTGAAAAGGTCTGTGTCGTATCAAACGAGTCATTTTTATTGATTTCATATTCATTTTTATAAATCTACACAGCAATTCAATGTGACCCCTTATTATTTTTGTAATTTTGAAAAAAACAAATTATGAAGAACATTGAGATGACAGCTGTTTTCGAACCATGCGATGAGGGTGGATTTATAGCTTACGTGCAGGAGCTTCCGGGCATTAATACTCAGGGAGAAACCATTGAAGAAGCGAAGGAAAATCTTGCAGACGCTGTTAATCTGGTATTTGAAGAGATGAGGGCGACAAGCAAAAAAGGAAAGGCGAATAAAATGATTACCCAAACCATGTCTTTCAATTTCTAATGAATAGAACCAGGTTGGTCAAATTCATTGAAAAGAACGGATGCATCTTTGTCCTCGAAGGTGGTAACCATACCCTTTTCAGGAATATCAGCAATGGCAAAATTTCTACAGTTCCGCGTCATCCCGATATTAAAGAGAACTTATGTCGTAAGATATGCAAAGACCTTGGCATACCGGATATTCTAAAATCATAACAATTAGTTCCTTCCTTCTTTTATTATATTATCGCTTCATACATCACTTCAATGGGATGAACCGCTGTTTTGCCCGTTCCATCTTTGATATGATGCCGGCAACTTGTTCCGGGGGCGGCAATTGTAACTGACTCGGCACTTTTACGGACTTCGGGGAAAAGAACCATTTCACCAATTTGCATCGAGAGGTCGTAATGTTCTTTCTCGTAACCGAATGATCCCGCCATTCCGCAACAACCTGTTTTTAATTCCTGTACGGTATAATTTTCGGGTAATCCAAGCATTTGTCGCGTCGATAGGGAAGAGGCAATCGCTTTTTGCTGACAATGGGCATGAAGCTTGATCTCGCGTTTAGCACGTGTGAATTGTGCAGACGTGATGTTCCCTTTCTCCATCTCGCGCACAAAAAACTCATCAAATAGTAGTGCGTTTTTACCAAGTTCGACAGCGGATTTCTGCAATTGCTGATCGACTAATTCAGGGTATTCGTCTCTGAATGTGAGAATTGTGGAAGGTTCAATCCCGATAAGTGGCGTCACCTCGGTGATAATATCCTTCAACAGCAGTACATTATCTGTTGCAATCTTCTTTGCTTCGCGGACCAGCCCTTTTGAAAGGAAGGTCCTGCTGCTTTCGCGATGCTTCGGAATCACCACTTCGTATCCAAGACGGTTTAAAAGAAGTATGGCTTTGATTCCGATTTCTGATTCCTGGTAATTGGTAAACTCGTCAGCAAACAGATAGACTTTCCCTTTCACTCCAGGTTTGCCAGGGTTTTTAGCACCCCAACTTCGCAGACTTTGGGCTGAATATCCGGGAATTTTCCGCTTTGGATGGAAACCAATCAGATTATTGACCCACGACTGATTTAGAAAGAAGTTCGTGACAGGGTTCATCGCCATAGCGAGTTTTCCCAACCGGGGCAAATAAGCAATCAATTTAGCCCTGAAAGGAATTCCATTAACATCATAATACTGTTGCAGGAATTCAGCCTTTATTTTGGCCATATCGACATTCGACGGACATTCCCCCTTGCATCCTTTACATGAGATACAAAGATCTAATACCTGGTAGATTTCTTTTTGAATAAGGGGATTAGCTTTGTCGGAATGGTGCATGAATTCCCTAAGGATATTGGCTCGTGCACGCGTTGTTTTATCTTCATCACGTGTCACCATATAGGTTGGGCACATTGTTCCGCCGATGATTTCCGACTTGCGGCAGTCGCCCGATCCGTTACATTGCTCCACTGCTCGCAGAAAACCATGCGACGAGGAGAAGTCGAGGGAAGTCGGAATTTCGGGATAACGATTTGTTAATTCAAACCGGAGGTTTTGGGTGATAGGTGGAACATTGGTAATCTTACCGGGATTCAATACATTCCAGGGATCCCAGGTATGTTTGATCTCCTTAAATAAGTTATAAATCTCCTCACCATACATAAAAGGGATAAACGATCCGCGTAAACGTCCGTCGCCATGTTCACCCGAGAGCGATCCCCTGAATTTTTTGACAAGCGCAGCTACGTCCTGGGCAAGGGAAGCATATATTATCTGATCGCCCGCATCTTTCAGATTTAACAGTGGTCTCAAATGTAATTCACCTGTGGCAACATGGGCGTAAAAGACGCAATTCAGACCATATTTCGCGATGACTGTTTTAAATTCGGCAACATATGCAGGCAGTTTGTCGGGAGCGATGGCAGTATCTTCAATAACCGTAGTACTTCGCTTATCACCGGGGATATTCGACAAAAGTCCTAAACCAGCGGTGCGCAATTCCCATACCTTCTTAACCTGATCGTCACCAAAAACAAGGGGGAAATGGTAACCATATCCCGCTTCGGTGAGTTCTTTGACCATGCCTGCATGCACTGATTCAATCTCTTCGCGTGTATCAGCAGTAAACTCGATCATCAGAATTGCTTTAGGATCGCCTTCAATAAAGAAACGATTTTCGCGCTGCGAAAGGCTCTCTTTCGTGCAGTTCATAATGATATCATCCATCAGTTCTATTGTTGAAGGATGGTGTTTCAGAACAAGGATATTGGCATAAAGCGCTTCTTCGAGTGAAGAAAAATGAGCCGGAACTACACATTTTACTTTTGGTGGTAACGGAATCAGGTTTAACTTAATTGACGTTGTGAAAGCAAGTGTTCCTTCGGAGCCTGCAAGTAATTTAGAGAAATTAAAGGGAGCACCATTTCCTGTGAAAGGATCGGTATCCATTAAAAAATCAACTGCATAACCCATGTTCCGACGTGCAACGGTGGCTTCGGGATATGCTTCCGTAATTTTATTTCGCGTCTTTTCGTTCGAGAGTACCTCTCTGATATGACGATATATTTTTGTTTCAAGCTTTTCGGTATCAGATTCACATTTGGCTTCGAATTCTGCTTTAGTCAATGAACCGAACACTACTTCCGATCCGTCGGCAAGTAAGGTTTCCACTTCAAGGACATGTTCGCGCACACTTCCATAGATAAGTGAGCGGAGACCACAGGAATTATTTCCAAGCATCCCGCCCAAACGGCAACGATTGGTGGTTGAGGTCTCGGGACCAAACTGCAAACCATATGGTTTAAGGTAGATATTTAATTCTGACAGGTTTACTCCGGGTTCTACAACTACCCAACGCTTTTCCTTATTGAATTCGAGAATACGATCCATGTATTTCGAAATGTCGACCACGATTCCGGCACCCACAACCTGCCCGGCCAGCGAAGTTCCGGCACCACGTGGAATGACAGAGGTATGGTGTTCGCGGGCAAAAGCAAGGACCTTCCGAACATCCTCTTTATGCCGGGGAAGGACTACCGCTTGCGGTTTTTCACGATAGGAAGAGGCATCGGTTGAATAAATAATCCGATGAATATTATCTATATATAATTCACCATCAACTGACTGTGATAATTTATCAAACGGAAGATCGTTTTTCATAAAAGGATTCTAATTGAAGGCAAAAATACAAAAATAGGAGACAAAAAAATCCCTCATTGGAAATACAATGAGGGATCTTGCTTGAATTGCGGGAGAAATATCAACGAAATCTATTGCAGTAATTTTGCGTTTTCGATGATAACTTCGTAAAAATAACCTGCTCCAAAATCTTTTTTTAGTGTAACAGTTCCTTCGAAAGTTACAACATCGCCAATTTTTGTAACATCATTGGTTGTGAAAGCAATATCAAAAGAACCGTTACTATTGGTTCCATCCTGCAGGTGGACCCAGTGTTTGCCCATAATTTCGGCATTGAATTTCACAACTTCGCCCTTAATCTTAACGGTTTTCCCTGCATACGAATCTTTTTTTGCATAAAGTTCTGCAATTGTGATTCCACCAACTGCAGGTTCAACTTTAATCCCTTCTTTAGCAACAGCGGATAGGTTTCCTTTTGGCGCATCAGCAGCGTTGGTTTTAATATTTGTAATGGGCTGTTCGCTGAATTTATCGACAAAGAAGATAGACTTAAATGTTCTTTTTAATTCTTTGCTCACAAAGTCTGTCATTTCGATGCCCGGAATATAATAGTAGGATTTGCCTTTTTCGACTTCCTGTCGTGTAATAGCAATCCACGTTTCCTTACTCTCTTCCGAAACGCGCAGATAGGTGTAAGCACTGGTTTGGATCACTTCTTCGGCGGTTACTTTATGCACATTGGGAGCCAGATTTTCGTTGGCTTTGTTTTTTGTTTTGCAAGAAACTGACAGCAAGATAATTGCAGTCAGAAAAGCTACGAAATTTAATCTTATTCTCATATAGGTTTTCTTAAACGTGTTTTATTATGACTCTCCATTTATAAGACAAATATATTCATATTTCTGCATATTTGGATATTAATTGAAAAACACAATTAGAATGCTGCGAAATTGGTATTTTACAATGATATTTTATATTTTAGTCGGAAATTATATCAATACCAAACAATCAAATTTACAATGGAACGAAGAAATTTTATCAAAGCGTCAGCTTTAGTTGCTGCTGCTTCTGCAACAGGTACCGCAATGGCTTCGAAGTCAACTCCTTCTGCATCAAAGGAGGTCTATGAATGGAAGGTTTATCATTTCAAAAATGGGGGTGCAAAATCAAAGATTGATGGCTTTTACAAGGAAGCCCTGATTCCATATCTGAACAAAAAAGGTGTGAAGGTCGGCGCTTTCGGTGAGTACAGTCAGTCTGAACCTCCTGTGATTTATTATTTGGTTATATATCCTTCTCTGGCCGATTATCAGACGATAAAGAAGGAACTTTGGAAGGACAGCGGATTTCTGCAGGCGGCTAAGGGTTATTTTGAAACGACTGCTGAGTTAGGAACTTTCACCAGGTATGAAACTTACCTGCTCGAGGCTTTTGATGCATTTCCTCAGTTACATATGCCATCAAAAGACCGTAGTCTGATTGAGTTACGCACTTACGAAAATAACAACGAAGAGGCTGGGCAACGTAAAATTAAGATGTTCAACAGTGAAGAGATCGCATTGTTTGATAAAGCGGGACTTCGATGTGTCTTTTTCGGCGAAATTCTTGCCGGACCACAAATGCCGGCTTTGATGTATATGCTGGAATTCAAAGATATGGAAGAGCGTAAAGCAAGCTGGAAGAAGTTCGGCGATAGTGAAGGATGGAATGTATTAAGAAACAAACAGGAATATGCCAACACGGTAAGTGTGGTCAATAAAATTTTCCTTCTACCGCTTGATTATTCGCAGATTTGAGGGGAAGAAAGTTCCTATAGTGCATAGAGTTTGGAGTGCCTAAAGTTTGGAGTACTTAAAGTACTTTAGGCACTCCAAACTTCTTTGCTTCAATAGCTCCACGCATCTTTCCATTCGAGAATTGGATTTCCTTTTTCATTAAACTTAATTGGAAGCCAAATATATCGGCTATCGATTAGGTTTTTTTCCATCCAATGGTCTCCCATAAATATGAAAGTATCTTTTTTCCCCTGAACAGGCAACACAAAAGTACTTTGAGATTTAAAAGTCAACGCTGACCCTTCTCCAATGCAAGGATTTCCGAGTTCGGTCCAATTGCCGAATATCTGATCGGCAACAGCTGATCGTGCCGCATTTGGCGCCCAACCTGTACAGTCAGAAGCAATAATATAATATTTACCTTTGCGTTTAAACAGGGCCGCCCCTTCCATATATCTTTCAGTAAAGACGCGGAAATATTGTCCGGAATAAGACAGGTAATCGTCAGTAAGTTTGGAGATTTGGAGTGTACTGTTTTCTTCTGAAGAATAAATATGATAGGCTGAACCATCATCATCAACAAAAAGATTCATGTCCCGGGCCATTTGTCCTCCTTTAAAATCACGACCAAGAATATTTAGTGAATCCGGAGGTGCCGGAAGGCAACCTTTCCCGCCACAATACTTTTCTTTAACAATTGAAGCAACAGACTTTTTGTGGAATGGCTGAACATTTACAGGCCAGTAACCGGCATTTGGGCGGAAACTATTGAGAAAGGTGAACGGTCCAGCAGGCTTGTCACTAACAGCAACGCCACTTCGGGCAGCATCGTAACCTTTGCCTTTCAGTTCAAGGTGAAACCACATCACAAATTTATTGGTTTTAGCATTGTAAATCACTTTGGGGCGTTCGAGAATACAGCCTGAGGCAATGTCGTTTAGCGAGTCGGTTTCATTGACTTTCAGCGCAATACCTTCATCTTTCCAGTTATAGAGGTCGCGCGATGAGTAACAGCTAACACCAACCTTTGCCAGACCACCATTTTTACCGGCGATTTTGTGTTCGCCATACCAGTAGTAAGTACCTTTGTAAAACAAGATTCCTCCGCCATGGGCATTGATATGTATTCCATTATTATCGGGCCAGATAGCTCCCGGCTGAAATGATTTTTGTTGCGGGAAAGAAATAAAGCACATAAGCGTAAACAGTAAAGTCAGGATTGTCTTCATTTTAAAGTTATGTTCATGGATGTTTTGAAAGGATAAAAGTAAATATTTTTCAGATGGGAGTTGATAAGAAATAGGAAATGAAATAATGTTGTATTTGCGAAACTGAATCTACAAGTCCTCCCAATCAATTCTCCAATTAAGTTCTATTTTGCAATAATTAACCAAGCAAGATATAAAGTTGGCATAAGCCTGTTCTAAGGAAGGTCGGGAGAAAATTGAATAGTGTTCCGTTTATATTAAAAAGAATAGGATGTCTATTGATTTGCATTATTTAAGTACGTATATTTGTACTTCGTGATCATTTAAAAGTATTGCTATGATAGCAACAAATTATTCTGAATTTAGAATCAACCTGAAGAAGTTTCTTGATGCAGTTGAAGATAGCAATGAAACGTTAATTATTAAGCGTGCGACAGGCAGAGGTTCGGTTATGATTTCTCTTGATGAGTATAACTCGTTAATGGAAACAGTTCATTTATTGAGTTCTAAGAAAAATGCAGATCGGTTGTATGAGTCAATTCAGCAAATGAGAGAAGGCAAAACTATTGAAAAGAACTTAATTGAAGATTGATGAGAATCATATTTTCGAAAAATGCATGGGAAGATTATACATCGTGGTTGACAGACGATAAAAACATGCTGAAGAAAATTAATGAGTTGATCCATGATATTCAAAGGACACCTTTTGAAGGTAAAGGAAAACCGGAACCATTAAAATATGATTTGGCAGGATTTTGGTCCCGCCGAATAGACCGGGAGCACAGACTTGTATATCGGATTGACGAAAAAGATTTATTGATATATAGTTGCAGATACCATTACGACAAATGAAAACCATCATAAATCAAT
This sequence comes from Bacteroidales bacterium, assembly GCA_015654795.1. Taxonomy (GTDB): domain Bacteria; phylum Bacteroidota; class Bacteroidia; order Bacteroidales; family Prolixibacteraceae; genus JAAFHB01. The sequence goes on along the minus strand of JAATGF010000128.1, from coordinate 17,599 downwards.
ATGTTATGGAACATCTTCTTTTTATCTTCGCAATTGTTTGTTTTTCGCAGACGTTTGTATTTTCGCAACAAAAACAAGAAAACCCAAAAATGAATACAGCCCTAATTTTGATTGATATCCAGAACGATTATTTTGAAAATGGAACGATGCCACTTGCCGGTTCTGATAAAGCCAGTTTAAATGCACTTCAGATCCTTGATGAGTTTCGTGCTGACGGTTTGCCAATTATTCATATTCAGCACATTGCAGCACGACCTGGAGCCACGTTTTTCGTGCCTCAAACCAAAGGTGCTGAGATTCATGAAAATGTAAAGCCGAAAGATAATGAGAAAGTCATTATCAAGCATTTCCCCAATAGTTTCAGGGAGACCGGGCTATTGGAATATTTGAAAAACAAAAACATTACCGGTCTGGTTATCTGTGGGATGATGACGCATATGTGCGTCGATGCCACAACGCGGGCAGCTAAGGATTACGGATTTAACTGTACCGTTATCGGCGACGCATGTGCCACGCGTGACCTTGAAATCAATGGAGAAACAGTAAAAGCAGCAGACGTTCATAACGGTTTCTTGGCAGCACTCAATGGTTTTTATGCATTGGTTATAACAACAAAGCAGTATTTGGAAGAAAAATAATTATCAAGATTCTTTATATCAACTATTTGCGCGGGCAATTTTATATGGAACTGTTATGTCGGATGAATCAACAAATAGAATACCCGAAGCACAAAGTGTGCATTCCGGTGATAGAAAGGTAATTGTATATATTGCTACGAGTCTGGACGGTTATATCGCTAAACCCGATGGCGACTTTAGCTTTTTATTCGCAGTGGAAAAGGAAGGCGAGGACTATGGTTATGCCGATTTTGTGAAAACTGTTGACACCGCAATTGTTGGTCGTAAAACGTATGACAAGATCATTTCCATGGGTTATGGCTTTCCGCACCATGATAAAGAATCCTATATAATTACAAGAATTTCAAGGCCTTCTGTAGGTTCTGTGAATTTTTATACGGGTAGTTTAAAAGAACTTGTTCTCAATTTGAAAAGCAAAGCAGGGAAGCATATTTTTGTGGATGGTGGTGCAGAAATAGTCAATGAGTTGCTTAAAGATAATCTCATCGACGAATTTTATATCTCAGTCATTCCGGTATTGCTTGGTGATGGCATTTCACTTTTTAAAGGTGGCAGACCAGAGATAGAACTACAACTTATTAACTCGACGCATTTTGATAAAGGACTTGTTCAGATGCACTATATCCGGGTAGATAAATAAACAACCGGTAGGTTATATGGGTTCAGATAAAAGGATTAAGCCTTCAGAATATTAAGTGCGATTATTTACCCATTCATTTCGTCAGATAATATGAATTACTATTTTTACTTAAAAATATAAAAACTAAAATTATGGAATCACATGTAATTGATTACAAAATAATAGGTCATGATGTCCAGCTGGTTGAAGTTGAGCTTGATCCGAATGAAACAGTTATTGCAGAAGCAGGTGCAATGCTCTATATGGAAGAGGGAATTGCTTTCGAATCAAAAATGGGGGATGGAACAAATCCGGGAGCCGGTTTTTTTGACAAATTACTGTCTGCAGGTTCGCGAATCATCACCGGAGAATCACTGTTTCTGACCCATTTCACTAATCGTGGTTATGGCAAAAAACATGTTGCTTTTTCGGCTCCTTATCCCGGAACCATTATTCCGATCGACTTACGTCTGATGGGTGGTACGATCATTGTTCAGAAAGATGCGTTCTTGTGTGCGGCTTTGGGGACAAAAATATCGATGCGGTTTAATAAGAAATTAGGTGCCGGATTCTTTGGTGGTGAAGGTTTTATACTGCAGCAACTGAGTGGCGATGGCAAAGCATTTATTCATGCAGGCGGAACAGTTATTGAACGTCGTCTGAACAACGAAACATTGCGCGTTGATACCGGTTGCGTGGTGGCTTTTGAGCAGTCAATTGACTTCGATATCCAACAGGCGGGCGGTTTACGTTCGATGGTATTCGGTGGCGAAGGTTTGTTTCTGGCAACATTACGAGGAACAGGCAGGGTATGGTTACAATCGATGCCAATACGCAAACTAATTGCACAATTAAGCACCTTTGGGCCAAACAGCCGTAAAGAGGGGAGTGGCGGATTACTAAATACCATTTTTGAACGATCATAATTTAAAATCAACCCTGCTTCTGTTGATTCTTTCAATAAAGCCTTTCGGATCCCTTATTTATTTCCCCATCACTGGAAAATAAATAAGGGATTTTTCTTTATAAAATCTTTATATGTTCACCGATCATCCTTACAAAACCCATATAGAATAGGCTGCATTTTTGTATCGTAATAAAACGATTCAATTATGAATGCAATAATTCTACTTACAACATCCAATCCTGTTCAAATGGATGAAACGATGGGATATGAAATCGGAGCTGCAATTGCTTTGCTGATCCTTATCTACCTGCTCTATGCGCTTATTAAACCCGAAAAATTTTAAACAATGACATTCCCGGATATCATTCAGATTATTTTGTTTTTTGCCTTATTAATTGGGCTAACACCAATATTGGGCAATTTCATGTACAAGGTATTTACAGGAAGTAAACATTTAATGCTCCCTGTTTTTGGTTGGTTGGAAAAGCTGACTTATAAATTCTCAGGAATAGATCCGGAGGAGGAAACCAACTGGAAGTCATATACACTTAGTTTGCTGATGTTTAATCTGATTGGATTTATTTTTGTTTTTTTGCTCCAGCTTTTTCAGGCACAATTGCCATTAAATCCGGCAAACCTTCCTAATATCTCATGGCATTCAGCTTTTAACACTGCGGTAAGCTTTATGACCAACACTAATTGGCAGGGATATGCCGGTGAGACAACGTTAAGTTACTTCGTGCAAATGATCGGCCTCACTGTTCAGAACTTTGTAAGCGCTGCAACTGGAATAGCCGTTTTATTAGCGCTCATCAGGGGTCTCGTCCGGAAAACAACCGATCAGCTTGGTAATTTCTGGACAGACCTGACACGTACAACCTTGTATATTCTTTTACCACTTTCAATCCTTTTTGCAGTGGTTTTGGTCGGCCAGGGAGTCGTACAAAACTATAAAACCTATGAAACGGTTCAGACGTTACAAGGTGCACAACAGGTCATACCGATGGGTCCGGCGGCCTCGCAGATTGCAATAAAACAAATTGGTACAAATGGCGGTGGCTTTTTCAATGCCAACAGCGCACATCCGTTCGAAAACCCTACGCCTTTCAGTAATTTTCTTGAAATGCTGTTCATCTTACTTATACCGGCCTCATTAACATTTACATATGGTAAAATGGTTGGCTCCACACGACAAGGATGGACAATTTTTACGGCGATGCTAATTTTATTGCTCATTGGCCTAAGCATTTCGTTGTATGCCGAGTATTCCGCCAATCCAATTTTTGGAAATTTGCCTTTGATGGAAGGGAAGGAAACCCGCTTCGGAATCACAAACAGTGTTCTTTGGTCAACCGCAACAACGGCAGCATCGAATGGTTCGGTAAATGCAATGCATGATAGTCTGTCTCCCCTGTCGGGAATGGTGGCGATGATCAACCTTATGCTTGGCGAGATAATTTTCGGAGGTGTAGGTGCCGGGTTATATGGAATGGTAATTTTTATCATCCTTACGGTATTTATTGCCGGATTGATGGTTGGGCGCACACCTGGATACCTGGGCAAGAAGATTCAGAAGTTCGAGGTGCAAATGGCTATTATTGCAGTCCTGGCTCCAAATATTGTGATACTTCTGTTTGCAGCCTGGGCTTCGGTGACAAGTCCCGGATTATCGGGTCTCAACAATTCTGGTCCGCATGGACTCTCTGAGATTCTTTATGCTTATGCTTCAGCAGCCGGAAACAACGGAAGCGCTTTCGCAGGTTTAAATGCAAATACGGTATTTTGCAATTTGACGATAGGAATTGGAATGCTAATTGGCCGTTTTGGCATTATTATTCCCGTATTGGCAATTGCCGGAAGCATGGCACAGAAGAAAATTACCCCGTCTTCGGCTGGTACTTTTCATACTGACAATTGGTTGTTTATTGGTTTGCTAATTGCTGTCATCCTGATTGTCGGAGGATTAACGCATTTCCCTGCTTTATCACTTGGACCGATTATCGAACATTTGTTAATGAACAATGGTGTTACTTTCTAATTTTTTGATAAAATGAGTACAAAACAAAATATAAGTCTGTTTAACCGCAAATTGGCTTTACAGGCAGCAAAAGGCAGTTTTATTAAATTAAATCCTGCTTTGCTAATTAAAAACCCAGTTATCTTTATTGTGGCGATTGGCTCTTTTCTAACAACAATCGTTATGTTTGCCGGGATTTTTCAGGGTAATTTTTCATCATTTAACCTAAATATAGCTATCTGGCTTTGGTTTACCGTTTTATTCGCCAATTTTTCAGAGGCCATTGCCGAAGGGAGGGGAAAAGCACAGGCGGATAGTTTGCGTAAAAACCGTACGCAAACAATTGCCCGTAAAATAGATGGCAAACAAGAAGTTGCGGTGAATGCCACTGAGCTGAAAACAGGTGATACCGTAGTTTGTGAAGCCGGAGATGTAATCCCTTCGGATGGTGAAGTGATTGAAGGGATAGCCAGTGTTGATGAATCGGCCATAACAGGTGAATCAGCTCCCGTTATCCGCGAAAACGGTGGCGACAGATCGGCAGTTACGGGTGGAACCAAAGTTATTAGCGACAGGGTGTTAATTCGTATTACTTCGGAGCCCGGCAACACATTTATCGATCGTATGATCGCACTGGTTGAAGGAGCAAAACGTCAGAAAACACCCAATGAAGTTGCCTTGTCAATTCTAATTTCAGGTTTGACAATTGTCTTTCTTTTGGCAGTCGCAACACTTCCGGCATTCTTTGGATTTAGCCTTTCGGCATCAGACTTGCCCGCAACGCAAAACTTAACAATCCCTGTATTAATTGCTTTACTGGTTTGTTTAATCCCAACCACAATCGGTGGCTTGCTGAGTGCTATCGGAATAAGCGGAATGGACCGACTTTTGCAGCGTAACGTGATTGCCACAAGTGGTCGTGCTATTGAAGCTGCCGGAGATGTTGATGTACTATTACTCGATAAAACAGGGACTATCACTTTGGGAAATCGTATGGCAACCAACTTTATCCCAAGTGAAGGGGTGACTGTTGAGGAACTTGCCGATGCGGCCCAGCTTTCATCCTTATCAGACGAGACTCCTGAAGGTCGTTCAATTGTTGTTCTTGCCAAGGAGCAATTTAATATTCGTGGCCGCGAAGTTCACCAACTCAATGCGACATTTATCCCTTTTACTGCACAATCGCGAATGAGTGGTGTCGATTTTAAAACCGACGATGGTAAAATTCATAAAATCCGTAAAGGTTCGTCGGAAGCAATTCGGACCTTTGTACAAACCAACAATGGATTTTATACCCAAAAAATTCAGGATATTGTTTCAGAATTGGCAAGACAAGGTGCCACACCTTTGGTTGTGGCCGAAGATAACAGGGTCCTTGGTGTCATTCACCTTAAGGATATTGTTAAAGGGGGTATTAAACAACGTTTTGCGGAACTTCGGAAAATGGGGATTCGTACAGTGATGATTACGGGCGACAATTCTCTGACTGCCGCTGCCATTGCTGCCGAAGCTGGTGTTGATGACTTTATGGCCGAAGCGACTCCCGAAGACAAATTGCACCGTATCCGCGAAGAACAGGCGAACGGGCATTTGGTGGGTATGATTGGTGACGGTACTAACGATGCTCCGGCACTTGCACAAGCGGATATTGGCATTGCGATGAACACAGGTACTCAGGCTGCCCGTGAAGCCGGAAATATGGTTGATCTTGACAGCAATCCGACCAAACTGATTGAAGTCGTTGAAGTTGGTAAACAATTACTGATGACCCGCGGCTCGCTTACGACCTTTAGTATAGCCAACGATGTGGCGAAATATTTTGCCATTATACCTGCTATCGCGATCTCACTCTATTCCGGCAAGACCGGCGTTGGACCATTGTCTGCACTTAATGTTATGAACCTTGGTTCTCCCCAGAGTGCGATTCTAAGTGCAGTAATTTTCAATGCAATTATCATTATATTGTTGATTCCTTTGGCCTTAAAGGGTGTTCGTTACAGGCCTGTTTCCGCCAATACTGCCTTAACCCGTAACCTGCTGATTTTTGGTTTGGGTGGTATTTTAGCCCCTTTTATTGGAATTAAATTGATTGACTTGATTATTAATATTTAAACCACATAGTCACATAGTTAACATAGAAGAAAACAATCATTTAGGTATGTCAATAAACTATGTGGTTCAATAATTCTCGTCTATGTTTTCTATGTGACTATGTGGTAAATAAAAAAACAGAAAATGAAAACATTCTTTATATCTTTAAAAATCTTCCTGTTCTTCACTATTTTGACAGGAGTTGTATATCCGCTTTTTGTTACTGGCATTGCACAGCTTGTCTTTCCCTCGAAAGCAAACGGTAGTTTAATTGTAAAAAACAATAAAATAATCGGAAGTGAATTGATAGGACAGCAATTTGACAGTACAATTTATTTTACTTCCAGGCCATCGGCGGTTTCATATAATCCCTTGCCATCGGGCGGTTCAAACTATGGTTTAACCAATATAAGGTTGAAAAATCTTGTTGCCGAACGTAAGCATCAGTTTATTGTTTTTAACCAATTAGATAGTCTTACTGTAATTCCTTCCGAAATGCTCTTTGCATCGGCAAGCGGTCTTGATCCACATATTTCACCTCAGGCAGCTTTATTGCAGGTGGAGCGTATCTGCAAAATGCGGAATCTGGACGACGGCCAAAAGGACCGGCTTTTACAGCGCATAAAAGAATTATCTGAAAAGCCTGCGTTTATATTTCTGGGTGAAGACCGTATCAACGTATTGAACCTAAACCTCGAGCTTAATAATCTTGATGGGAATTTTACAAGCAAGAAATAAAAATCAAAGCCATGAAATTATCGATTCGCTCAAAATTCTCAGTAGGAATGGTTTTTTTATTGATCATTCTTGCGCTATCTATCTTCTCGGCATATTACATGAATAAACTGTCGAAAGAAACAGGCACCATCCTCAAAGAAAACTATTTATCTGTTGTTTATGCCCGTGAAATGGCAGGTGGCTTAACGAACATCAGTCAGGAAATCACTAATAGTTATTTGGCAAAAACAAATTCAGACACCTCGTTTATTAAAAAGGAGCTAAGCATTATTGATAAGTCATTTCAATTGGAGAAGAATAATATTACAGAACCGGGTGAGGATAAACTTGTTTTCGGTCTTGAAACTGGTTTAAATGAATACCGCGATTTGGTTGCAAAATATATCGAATCGCCGCAATCAGTTGCAAATATTCTTTACTTGCAAAAGATATTTGGCAACCTTAACCAACAGTTAACGCTTTTATCTCAAATGAACGGTAAGGCCATTGAAGTGAAAACCGATGATACCAAAATCTCGTCGCAAGATGCGCTGACGCAGATGACAATTCTTGCGACTTTATGTTTTATAATTGCATTGTTCTATTCTTATAGTTTTTCATCCTATTCCAACGAACGATTTTCTCAGTTATACAAAGGAATAAAGAAAATCGTTTCGAGTAATTATGAAGAAAGGCTTTATATTGACGGGACGGATGAAATTTACGAGATTTCATCCGTTTTTAACGAAATGGCGGGGGAATTATATGAAAACAAGCAGAAAATGTCTGTACCTTTACTTACAGATTCTGAAAAAGTTGCTTCTTATAATGACATTCAGGAGTTGAAAAGAGTTTTAAGCCAGATAAGAATTATAGAAGAACAAGCTGTAGCGTTAATTTCACGATTAAACCACATAGTCACATAGTAAACATAAATGAAACAAGAAATAGTCATAAAGTCTTATCGTTGAAAGCCATGTGTTCCTATGTGACTATGTGGTAAAAAAACAAATACTATGCTAACTCAAAACTATATTGACCAGTTAACCTACAAAATCATAGGTTGTGCCATCGAAGTCCATAAGGAACTTGGACCGGGTTTACTCGAAAGTATTTATGAGAAATGTCTGATTCATGAATTAAAGCTAAATGGTTTCGAGGTAAAGAACCAAATGTCTATACCTTTGTTTTATAGAGGCGTAGATATGAACTGTAATTTGCGTTTTGATGTAATGGTGAATGATCTGGTAGTTTTAGAGTTAAAATCAGTTGTAATAATGCATCCGATTTTTGAAGCAGTATTATTGACTTATATGAAACTTCTTCGAAAACCCAAAGGGATTTTAATTAACTTTAATTGCAAGAATCTTTTTCACGAAGGGCAGAAAACTTTTGTAAATGAGTATTATGCGAAACTTCCATTAAAATAAACCACATAGGTCACGTAAACATAAATGAAACAAGAAATATTCATAAAGTCTTATCGTTGAAAGCTATGTGTTTCTATGTGACTTCCTATGTGGTAAATTTTCCTAATAAGAACTATGTGTTTCTATGTGATTATGTGGTAAAAAAATAAAGATGAACAATTTCGACGACAATCGCCCCGATCCTGATGATTTGCTGGCTTCATTAAAAGAAGCAGAAGAAAAAAGCAAACGGGGTAAGCTGAAAATATTTTTTGGTATGTGTGCTGGAGTTGGGAAAACATATACCATGCTACAAACGGCTCAGGCAGAGAAGCTGAAAGGCAGTGAAATTATTATTGGATATGTTGAAACACATAACCGAAAAGAAACTGCAGAACTGGCAGAGGGTTTCGAATTGATTCCGCGTAAAACTTACAATTACAAATCTACCCCGGTTCATGAAATGGATTTGGATGCAATCATTGCACGAAAGCCACAGATTGTTCTTGTCGATGAACTGGCACATACAAATGCTCCGGGAAGCCGTCATACAAAAAGGTACCAGGATGTTCTGGAAATTCTCGAAAATGGTATCAATGTTTATACTACATTAAATGTACAGCATCTTGACAGTCGCTCCGAAACTGTTGCTCAAATAACAGGGATTATTGTTCGTGAAACTTTACCTGATGAGATTTTCGAAAATGCAGATGAAGTGGAGTTGGTTGACCTTACCCCGGATGAATTGCTTCAAAGATTATCAGAAGGAAAGGTGTATGCTCCTGAACGGTCGAAACAGGCAATTGAAAATTTCTTTCGCAAGGGTAATATCACCGCGATGCGGGAAATGGCCTTACGCATTGTTGCCGATCGAGTAGATAAACAATTGCATGAATATATGCAGCTTAAGCGGATTAAGGGTCCTTGGAAATCGGGGTTACACCTTTTGGTTGCAATCGGTTATACGCCCCAATCAACAAAATTGCTGCGTTGGGCAAAGAACCTTTCCTATTCAATGGGGGCCTCAATTCAGGCCATATATGTTGAGACGATGCACAATCTTACGCCCAAAGAACGCGAGCAATTGGATAAGAATATTGATCTTGCCGGGCAATTAGGTATTAAATTCCGAATCATCACCCATTTCGATGTTGTTAAAGCAATTGTTGATTTTGCCCAAAAAGAAAATATAACTCATATTATTGTTGGCAAGCCCCGTGCTATCAATATTTTATCAATGTTACGGCTGGGTAACTTTGTAAACAGACTTATTCGCTATAGCGGAAATATTGATGTTTACATTCTTGGTTCCGATAGCGAGACAAAAGATAAATACAAGGAAAAAGTTTCAATCCCTTCTTTTACCTCTAATTTCCGGCAATATCTGACTGTTTCCCTTTTTGTAATTTTATTATCTGTTGGATGTTATCTGGTTAAAGACTATGCCGGCTATCAGGTTGTTTCGTTTGGTCTGTTGATTTTAGTATCTATTCTTGCCTTATTTTATGGTACCGGACCTATTTTGCTCGCTGCAACATTGAGCGCCTTTATTTGGGACTATTTTTTTATCCCTCCGCAATTTACGCTACATATTGAAAGGCCCGAAGATATGCTCATGTTATTCATGTTTTTTATCATCGCTTTGCTGAACGGTATTTTAACATCGAGGGTTCGCCATCAGGAGAAAAAAATCAGGATTCGAGAGGAACGTACCCATGCCCTTTACCAGCTTACGCGAGACCTTACAATGATATCCGGCATTGACGAGGTTTCGAAAATTGCCATTAAGTATATTCAAAAGTATTTCAATTTGGATTGTGCAATTGTTCTTAAAAATGAGTCAAATCAGCTTGATAATCAGCTCAGTCATGAAACTAAGATTAAATTTTCTGAAAATGAATTAAGCATTGCCTCCTGGGTCTATAAACATTCAGCGAAGGCAGGAAAACATACCGATACATTGCCTTCCTCCGATTATACGTTTTACCCTTTAACCGGAAATAACGACAATATGGGAGTCATTGCTGTTGAGCATGGCACAGTATTTACACAAGGCGAAGAACAATTTTGGGAAGCGTTTCTTTCTCAAATATCGAATAAATACGAACGTGAGTTTTTGCGGAATGCTGCCAAAAAAGCCTATGTTTTAAATGAATCAGATAAGCTTTATAAAACTCTTTTCAATTCCATTTCGCACGAGTTGCGTATCCCTGTTGCCACAATCATTGGTGCATCCGACACGCTTTTAATGCAGAGTTATCCCGAAGAGACAAAGGTGAAATTATATTCCGAAATTAATACTGCTTCGATCAGGCTCAACCAGCTAATCGAAAACCTCCTCAATATGTCGCGTCTCGAATCGGGTCGCATCACTCCGCGTCTTGATTGGTGTGATGTTCATGATCTGGCCAATAAAGTTGTTGATAATCTAAAGCAGGAGTTGCTTCCTTTCAAGTTATTCATTGTGATTCCTGCAAGTATGCCATTGATACAAATCGATTTTGGCCTTATTGAGCAGGTGTTACATAATCTTGTTTTAAATGCTACCCAAAATGCCCCGGCAGGGACATCGATAAGGCTTAAGTTCTTTCACGATAATGGATTTCTGACTATTCAGGTGATGGATAGGGGGGCGGGATTTCCAAATGATGATCTGCTATTGGTGTTTAATAAATTTTATCGTGGAAAAGAGGCGAAGACTGGAGGAACAGGTTTGGGTTTATCAATTGTAAAAGGCTTTATTGAGGCACATCAGGGTACGGTTATTGCTGAAAACCGGCAGAATGGCGGAGCAATATTTACAATCAAAATACCGGTAAAAGTTTTAGACCACATAGGTGCATAGTAAACAATAGAAAGAAAAAGAACGATATGTTACTATGTTGTAATAAAAAAGAGAACTATCTTGTGGAAATTTCAAACCAATAGTCACATTGTTTTTTTTTAAGTCTTTCTATGATTTCTATGTGGTAAATTTTAAATCTTATGCAGGAAACAATTCTTATCATCGATGATGAAGTCCAGATCCGACGCTTGCTCGAAATAACACTCTCTGCACGTGGATATAAGATTTCGGAGGCGTCAACCGGCAAAGAGGGGCTAATATTGGCTGCCACACGGCAACCCGCCTTGATCATCCTTGACCTGGGTTTACCTGACGTTGATGGACTTGATATTCTGAAGAAACTTCGTGAATGGTACGCGAAACCCATCCTGATCCTTTCCGTTCGTAATTCGGAAGATGATATTATTAAAGCGCTCGATAACGGGGCCAACGATTATCTTACCAAACCCTTTCGTACAGGCGAACTGCTGGCGCGTATCCGTGTTGCGATCCGTCAAAGCCAAGGCAGTACCGATAATCCAATTCTCGAATTTGGCTCGTTGATTATTGATTTGGCAAACCATACTGCCCGCAAGAATAATGAATTACTAAAACTAACCTCCACCGAGTTTTCGCTGTTGGCGTTATTTGCCAAAAACGAAGGTCGGGTCTTAACCCATCAATATATTTTAAAGGAAGTCTGGGGCATGGGCTACGTCGAACAAACCCAGTATCTGCGCGTTTTTATGGCTCAGTTACGCAAAAAGGTCGAAGACGAACCCTCAAAACCAAAATTACTTAATACTGAATCAGGGATTGGTTATCGTTTTGGGTTTTAGTCTCACCGTACGTCATGATCCCAATAGTATATTGATAACCAGCCGAATGATTCAGCCGAATCCAAGGGCTCATGGCGCAAAAATAAAAATACCGATTGATGATTTGGAATTATTAAGGATTATGTAGATTTACAGAACTATACTAATTTTTAAAAACGCCTGCTATGAGTTTAAACCAATTTATGAATGAAAACCTGGAGGTCATAAAAGATGAGATAATCAAAAATATTCCTAATCCTGAATTTGATTCTCATGAATTTATCAGGCATTTCGCAAAGAAATTTGAGACAAGCTACATTGAATTCTTAAGTTCCTATAAAAGTGAACCTTTTCGAAAGGTTCACGCCCAAATCGGTACGTTTTTGGTAATGCATCAGGAGCCGTTAAAAATAAAAGTTTTTGGAACTACTCAAAGCCCCAACATCTTTGGAACTGAATCATCAAATGAAAAGTGGATTAAAACTGATCCCGGAAGTTCGGCCCAAATGAAGCTCACTTTTAAAAGGTTCAGAGCTGGTGGAAAGTAAGTCTCTTGCAAGGAAAATCCAACAGATATTCAGCAATATTTATTGAATTCATACGTGTTGGATAAAGGAGGATAAAACAGTTGAATTTTCTTTAAAACCTGAATCGGTCTAATGTGTAGCTATATCCAAATGAAAACAAATAAATAAAAGCTACAACGATTAGAATTCCGATAAAAACAAACAGGAAAATTGATTTGTTATTGTAATCTTTCTTTTGCATAGCGATAACTGAATTAATAGCAATAATTTAACCCTGCTAACAAAGGTGAAACCCGATCATCAGCCTTCATTAATTCATTTCTTTTCAAACTCTTTCAAAATTCAAATTGACAAAGCATAAATTCAACTTGAAGTAGTATTTTTCATCTTTTGGATAAAATAATTAGTTGATAGTAAAACAACTGCAAGCAATAAAACAACTATTATTCCCTTGTGAATAGCAAACATTGCACCAATGAAGTTTATTGTTGAATGAATTAACCAACCGTAAGTAAATCCGTATCTCATCCGGATGTATCCCAATATATATCCTGCGGTAATTTGGGGAGCTACTAAAAGTGGTGAAAGAGCAATCATCCACCATTTAATTGTTTCAAAGTTGAAAAGATGCATCATTCCAAATGCAATTGCAGAGAAGTGGAATATATATTTAAAATTTGATTTCCAGAATGTTTCAATCTTATGTGTTGGGAGATTTGATCTGTTTATGATATAATAGATCGGTACAAAAACAGGGATTGCAATAAGGTAGATATATATCTGTATTCCATGAAGAAAAATTAATTTGACAATTAATGTTGTAAGGACAGATAGAAATGCAGCAATATTTAGTTTTGATATTTTGAGATTTAGTCTTAGGAGTATTTCTTCAATTAGCGGCAGAAATGCAACTAGCACAAAAAATAAAATGGTTGAATTTACTTCCGGATTTCTGTATTCAGGTAACAAACCATGAATATTTAAAAGTATCTTGAAAACAGATGCAGAATAAGATAAAACTAAACATAACCCCATGGTTTTTAAATAGATATTTAAAGTAAACCTTTCATTCTTTTCTAAGGGAATGGGGTTCTTGATATATTTAAAAAAGTCTTTCATAGTTTATTAATTGTATATATTATTCATGTTTGGAGCATAAATACAATTTATTGTCAGAGATGTGTGATCCATATAAGCGGCAAATTGATCAGAAAGTGTAGCAAAACGCTAAAAATAAATCCATTTTTAAGCGTAACCCTGACATAACCAAACATTAATCCCATAATAATCTGATTTGAAACAATCAACGGGAAAAGAAGATAATGTGCCATCTTTAAGTGAACAAAATTCGACATATGCACTAATCCAAAACTTATTGCCAAGCCATAATAGAATAGCGGGAAAAATTTCTTCCATATTAATTCCATTTTGAAATAAAATGTCTCAAGTATAAGCCTCAGATTTGGTATCAACGCAATCATAAATGAGATGGCAGATAGGATAACTATACTGTATGCGTGATAAAAAAGCATAAATTGCAGTGTCGCTAAAGATAAAAATAGATTTTGCTTTGAAAATTTCAAAGGAAGTCTGAAAATTATTTCTTCATAAATAGGGACGAAAAAAATTAACTTAAAAGACAACGGTATATGGGATAAACTTAATCCTTTTTCCGGCAATAAATTCAAAAGCTTTAAGATTGGCAAGAACATGAGAGAAGTTAATATAGCTAACCCAAAATAAAGCAAAATCATCCTAGTGATCAGTAAAATAGACTTTTTTAAACTCAATGAGATAGGTGGATCATTGAATTTTGGATGTGTAAGAAACAAATAAAAATCTCGTAACATTTTGTGATTTATGTATAGTTGTTTAGTTATAAAAATATTCTGAAAGGCCTGCTCGTATTGAGATATTTGTTAATTTAGTATATTGTTTTTCAATAATTATTACAATAAGTAACACATTCTCCTTTTACATTTTTCAATCAGTACATATTAATAGGAAAGGACCTCCAATTGTTACCTCTTTTGAAAGACTATTTTAAATTTATTTTTAATATGTTGATATACAGGTGACCTGAAAGTGTTTTTATAGTCATAAAAATACTTTAGTCGGACAGGCTTCGTTGCCGCTGGTGGGTATGGCGGTTTCAAACGTGGATTAGAGATAGAAAAACATCCGGTAACTTCACTGGCTGAAGTCACCGGATGCTAAACTATCTCTATTGATTTTGTATTTTTCTGTGATCTGTATTACACCGAGAAATCCAGCCAGAAACTATTCTCATCATACTCAACCACGATCTGGGTATTGTTCGCAAATTGAAAGGTGTTTAGAAGAGCAGATATTTCTTGTTTCAGCACAATCAATGTATTATCAATAAGGTCTTTGCGAAAACCACTCTCTTCGAGGTACAGCACAAGATCCATCGAAACGATTCGGCTGATTACCTGTCCAAACTCAACAAGTTTTCGTTGTACAAGGGGTGCCTCCACCTCGAAACTGACAAGTTCTTTAATTCTGTCGGCAGCCCGCGTGGTAAATCCTTTTAAAAACTGGTATACACTCTTCTCTTTGGCTGTTTTCATCAGTTTCAATACGGAATCTGCAATCTGGTGATAAAGAATATCGTTCGATCCTTCGAAAATCTGGAACGGGCGACTATCCACCACCGAACGGCCCGCTATATGATTCAGCTTATATCCTTTTGCCCCAACCAGCTGAAGCAACGACTGAGCGGATTCCTGCATAATATCGGAAGTTACACTTTTTGTGATATTTGCCTCAAGTCCGAGCGATGACAAATCGTTTTCGACCCCTGCAATCTCACTCGATTTCAGACAGAAAGCAGAGCAAATGGTGAAATTAGCCTGTAACCTTGAGAGGCGATGCTGAACCTGATCATAATCGAATAAATATTTATTTCCGACCAACCGCGATTTTGTATGATTAATCGCCTCGTCAAGTATCCGTTTGATAAAGCCAAGCCCCATTCCCGGAAACTGGAACCGACTTCGGTGAAGCAGGTCGAGTAACATTTGAATGCCTGTCGTGCGTGGGATAAGCTTTTGTTCTTCAGGTATGAACACATCAATATGATTTCTGCCATAAGGAATCTGGTAAAGTCCAAGATTCTCGAAATACTCTTCTACAACGATCGTTTGTCGCGGAGCATTCACCTCACAGATAAACATATCGATATCGCGCATCAGTGTGTCTGATTCGGTTCTTTTTCGCGCTGTTAACAACCAGAAATCGGCCATTCCGGTCAGTCCTGCCCAGTGTTTCTTCCCACGGATATGAAAAAAACCATCTTTTTCAGTAAATGAGGTGTGCATACTAAGGGCATCACTGCCAAAATTGGGCTCTGTAATCATTAAGCCCCCCATACAACTATCGTTCAGAAACTGGTCGAATACTTTTGGTTTTACCGATTCCTGTCCGTACTTGGAAACAGGCTGAATAAATAAGGCATTGTTGATTCCCAGCGTTAACGACAGGGCAAGCGATTCGTACGAAGCAGCCGATACAAAAGCAATATTCTCTTTTGCGTTTCCTCCAAAGCCCCCGTATTTCTTTGGTATACAAAGCGCAAGCGGATTTCCCGACATCAATTCCTTTAACACCGACGGTGGTAAACCGCGGGTACTGCAAAATTGATCGATTTTATCCTCTTCGTGAAAGGCTCGTTTCATACTGGCTTTGAATTCAATCAGTAATTGCCTAAACGATTTTTCTTCGATCTGTGAATCAGTGTTTTGATCGGTTCTTAATTGATGTGATTGGGTCATATATGCTTACGTTTTTATTGAATAATTGAACTGTTTTTACAATTCAGTCTTAAACAGTTTAACAAACCGAATTCTTTTTTGTTTTCGGACCCGTAGAAAGCATCAATAGCGGGTTATGAAAAAACCTACAGAGGGGAGAGGTTGAAAAATAATGGCGCTGTAATAATTTGTATAGGTAGAACAAACATTTAATTCGTGGATTGGACTGAGGGCCCTATATAAATTAGCCCAATGGCAATGCTTTGGGTTAATTTATAGCGATTGGCCTTCATATACAGAGGATTCTGTATATGGAATCAATCGACCTTCAAACGTCAGCTGTCCTGCTTTTAATCCTGTTAAACTGGCTGTCGCAGTATTCGAGGGACCAATCATAAAGCTCAGATCGTAAATACCAATAGTCGTCATTACATTGATGGTAAGATTGAACGATTTTTGCTTTTCATTTTCTGTTAATTTCCATTTAGTAATTTTACCTTTTGCAGTAACTCCTCCAACACCATTAGGACCCAAACGGTGATTCGACCCAATCTGGATAATAGCAGTTGCCGAATCGACTGCAACAAAGTTGATTGTGGAGCTTACAATAGCGGTATTGCCATATCGGTCCAGAAGGCGATCCGCCTCCAAAACAAAGTTTCTGTTTTCAAGCATAGATTTATTCAGCTCAAATTGTTTATCAATTTCAGCATTCCGTTTTTCTTTTCTGGTCGCAGCTGGATTTTCGTCTCCTGTCTGCGCTAATATTACATTTGATGCAAAAGCTAATATTAGAATTATGATAATTATTTTCATGACTTTATCCTTTCTTATTATTTGATAATCAGTATAACAAGATCTATACCAGATTTCAATTTGATGAGAACTCTTTTGAATTTATTAGTAAGAATTAACAGATTTAATTCCCCGCTTACAATTCAAACACATCTGATGAACATTGTTTGTAAACCTAAATGATGGTGTAAAAGGGATCACATTGAATTGTTGCGGAGATTTATAAAAATGAATCTTCGATCAATAAAAATGACTTGTTTAATATGACGCAGACCTTTTCAGGTAAAGAATTTATTGTTTTGAACCCTACCGGGAAATGGAATGATGGGGCGATAAGGCGATAGGGCGCAAGGGCGATGGGGAGAAGGAGAGATGTCATTAATTAAGGTCATTGGCTTCGCTGTCATTGAAATAGTCATTGAAAAGGTCATTGGCTTCGCCGTCATTAAAAGGTCATTAAAAAG
>JAATGF010000152.1 GCA_015654795.1 Bacteroidales bacterium | reverse complement strand
ATTATTCTCTCTAACATTTTATCAGACAAAATATTTCGTAAAAACAACAACGGTTTTGCAATATAACCACCCGCGTATCGTGTTTTCGGCTTGTTTGCTTCAATTCCTTTTTTAATTAATCTTGCAATTACAATAGGTTCGGAGTTTTTGTTTACTGTTTGTTTAAAACCTTTATCTGCACCCTTAACCATTTCTTTGTATGCAGTGTTTCCCGAAACACGAACTAAACTTTCCAAAGCGATGTCGCCCCATTCTGATTTTATTCCACCTGGTTCAATAACAATTACGTCTATACCAAATTGTTTTACTTCCATTCGCATAGAGTCACTCAATGCTTCAATCGCAAACTTACTTGCGTGATACCAACCGCCCAACGGCAAAGCAATTTTTCCGCCCACCGAAGAAATGTTTACGATTTTACCGTATTTGTTTTGTCGCATTTTCGGTAATACTAATTGAGTTAAACGCATTGCACCAAACACGTTTACTTCCAACTGATATTTTGCGTCCTGCATTGTAACGTCTTCAATAGCACCTTCCGAACCGAAACCTGCATTGTTTACCAATACGTCAATACTACCTGCTTCCTTGAAAATCTGTTCAACACAAGCCGTAACACTTTCGTCTTTTGTAACGTCCAACGCAATCGGTTTAATGCCGTAATTTTTGAGGTCTTGCATTTTTTCTGTCCTGCGTGCAGCACCATAAACATTGTAACCGTTTTGTGCTAAGTAAATAGCAGTTGCTTTTCCTATTCCTGCCGAAGCTCCTGTAACTAAAACTGTTTTTGCCATAATTATTGTATTTTTTATGGTACAAAGTTAGTTCAGGTCCGTCCGCAAAGGTTTTCTGAAACGTCCAAATTTGTTTGGTGAAACGTCCAATGTCGGTTTTAACGGTCAAGTGCATACATTGCAACTGTCAAAGGTCAGTCCGTTGGGATTTGTGGGGTCGCCCTACCATAGCCTATAACTCGTTTACTGCGATGCCCCTCTTTTGTAACGGCTTGTGGTTTTGAGTTTACAACTCATCTTTAGATTTCAATTGCAATATTAACCATTTCTTTGATTCCTGTTTACAATCACCAACAGCATCTTCTGATGACATTATGCGATATAATTGTCGTTGCAAACGACTGACATTTAACCCCTCGTTGCAAACGAGGGGGATTGCAGGGTGCCTTCTGATATAACATTATGCGATATAATTGTCGTTGCAAACGAGGGGGATCGCAGGATTTATCCAATGATGTAGTTCCTTTTTTTTACTGCCAAATATCTTTTCTAACTAATCCAGTTATTCAAAATGTGACTCATAATCTCTGCGATGCCCCTCTTTTATAAGGATGTGTATATGGTTTTTTGTTTACTGCGATGCCCCTCGTTTGTAACGAGGGGTTTGTGGTTTTGAGTTTACAACTCTGTTCAAATTTATTTTCTTTTTTTGCGCGCCGCTTTTGATTTCTTATTAAACTCTGCGATGCTCCTCTTTTGTAACGAGGAATTTGTGGTTTTTTTGTTTACTGCAAAATATCTTTTCTAACTAATCCAGTTATTCAAAATGTGACTCATAATCTCATTGCATTGCCCGATATATTTTACCCCGTTTTTGATTTCTGTTTTTGATTGAATATATAATTTATCTGTTAATTCTGCATCACCGTTTTCCAACATTAATCTTGTTGTTTCTTCTGTTACTTCGAGGTGAAATTGCAGGCCTATGATGTTTTTATTGTAGTAAAATGCCTGATTGGTATTGGCCTCAGATGAAAGCAGGTTCAGGCTTTCGCCGGATATTTCAAACCGGTCTCCATGCCAATGGAACACAACCGGATTGTTTTTGAACAGGTCGTAAAGCCAATGTAGCTTCTTACTTTCTTCGGTAGGAAATACAGGAAACCAGCCGATTTCTTTATGTGCTGCTTCACTGACTTTTGTGCCAAGACAAGCTGCCATTAGCTGGGCGCCTAAACAGATCCCCAGCACTTTCTTCCCGGCAAGAATACAATCTTTGATAAATTGCTTTTCTTCTTGCAGCCAACTATATTGGTTTTCATCATATACTCCCATTGGGCCACCCATAATAATTAAAGCATCTACCGCTGTAACTGGTGGCAAGTGATAATTAGTTTCATAAAACCGGGTGGATGAAATAGTGTGATTATTTTCTTTTAACCACGTTTTTATGTAACCCAAACCCTCAAAAGGGACATGTTGTAAATAATGTACTTTCATTGTTTATGCTTTATTTTCTGCGATGCTCCTCGTTTGTAACGAGTTTTTTGGTTTTGAGTTTACAACTTATTTTTAAATTTCCATTGCAATATTAACCATTACTTTGATTCCTGCATAATCATCCTCAGTGTTTTCTGATAATATTATACGATATAATTGTCGTTGCAAATGAGAGGCCTCTAAGGCTCTGTTGTTATTTGATAACTTTCCATTGCAGTTGCTTTTAAGCAACCGGGAAAAGAAGATTTGAAAAGAAATCGCTTTAGCATCATTATTGGTGACCTGCATTCGGGTTTATATTGGATTGCAAATCCACACCAGACAGGTAATCAACTGTGATCCCCGTTTTTTCGGGGAGGAGTTTGTGTATAACTCATTTTTAGATTTCTGTGTAATAATTGCCAGTCCTTTTATTCTGTTATAATTACCTGTAGTGTCTTCTGAGAACATTCCAATTATCATTGCAAACGACTGACATATAATATTTTCCAGAAAAAGCGTGCTTCCGAAATTTCGGTATTGCAGGAGGGGAATCGTACGTTTATTTTTTTATTCTTATTTCTTTACCCAAACATAGGTGATTTCCCCAAAAACATATTTGCGATAATCGCTTGCGTCTTTATAGGCTTCGTTTAAATAGTCTTTAGCTTCTTGTGTGTAAAAATCATTGGGATTGGGGGTAGTAATTTGTGTTAATTTACATTCAATAATCAGTCTGGCTTCTTTGAAAGACATATCTCCGGAAGGAGTTTGAACACTTGTCAATTCAACTTCTTTCATTTTATCACTCTCTCTTCCTGATTTGCTTCCCAAAAAGAGCATTTGTCCCTTATATTCCTTCGGGAAGTAAGACATCGTATAGGTTTGCTCTTTTTGGATCATTTCAAGCGTATAACGGTCTGCCCGAAGAACACACCAGGTGGTGGGTTTTCTGAAAAGGAGCCCCAAACCACCTCCACTGGCTGTCAGCGAATTATAATAATCTTCCTTGCCCGCTGTAATAACATAAAAATCTTTTCCTGCCAACGTAAATACATTGTCGCATATCTCTTCCGGAGAAATTTGTTTAAATAATTGGTTAAAATTCATCTCTCTGATATTTACAGGTTTTGTTTTTTTCATTTTCTGCTGTTGTTTTCGTTAATTATTAAATGATTTACCTTAAAGCTGTTGCTTATTTTCAACTTTGACACATATACCCGGTGTTGTATGCTGACCTTATTCTTTATCCTTAAATTATTCATTTTCTCACTCGAAGTGCTGCCGCTTTGGCATTAATCATCAAACTTTCTCGTTTGCGTTTTGAGCCAATTTAGTTTGAGGTATATACTTCGCATACATAATAACTGCCACCAGTACAATAAATGTTGCTGTTGCATACAACATGGATGGGCTGTAAAAATAGATGGCAGCTGCGCCCAGTGGAATAAGCATATTATTTGCTGACTGCAAGCTTTGGTTCACGCCCTGTAATTTTCCCTGTTTGCTTTCGTCAACCGATTGCGATAATTTCCCATTGTACGTTGGGTCGAATAATCCCTCGCCGGAAATTATAAATATTACAGCGAGCGCAATAACAACTGCAGAATGCAAATATATGCTTGTCAGGATTAATCCTAAACCAGTTCCAAAACCAACTAAACCAGCAATTCCAATACTCCTTTCGTTAAAATGTTTCAATAGCCAGGGCAATAACAAAGCACGTGAAATAATCTCGCAAACACCAACAAGCGTTAGCATACTTCCAATAAATACCGGACTCCAATTATAAATATCTTTCAGGAAAATGATAAAATTAAACTGAAAAATGCCCAGGCCTGCATAAAAAAGTACACCCAGTATGAGCAGTAATTTAACTTCTTTCAGGCTGAATAGATCTTTAAAATGTGAAAAGGTATTAAAACTGTCAAACGTTAAATGTTTAGTCCTCTTTTCGGGAGCCAAAGATTCAGGCAACAGAAAATACACAGCCAAACCGGAAAGGAATATTAATCCGGCAGTAACAAAGAAAGGCAACGCGAGAGCAATGCTACCCAACAATCCGCCCAACGCAGGGCCTCCTATTTTTCCTATTCCCATAACAGAACCGATATACCCAAACCATTTAGTCCGTTCCTCAGGTTCGGTACTGTCTGATACATATGCAAACAGCGTACTGATATTCCCGGCTGTAAGACCATCAATAATGCGCCCAAGAAAAAGTATCCGAAGCGCTCCTCCAATTCCAAATATAACATAGCCGACAACAGAGCCCAACAGGCTGATGATAAGAATGTTTTTCCGTCCGTACCTGTCGCTTAGTGCCCCCAAAACGGGAGCTGCAAAAAATGTACAGGCAGCAAATACCGACATTAACGCGCTCATACCCACAACAACCTGTTGGGAAGGAAGATATTTTCCAACTAAAAAAGGGAGAAGAGGAAGTACCACTGACATTCCAATAGAATTCAACAACACAATCCCTACAATAATCCACAAATTTTTTTTCGATTTCTTTTTCAAGTTCAATTGTTACTTATTATTTATTTAATACCCTATTCCCTTTTCGTTGAATTCCGAAGAAATCGACGCGGTCAATTGATAATGCAAAATTATAGGGTACTATAGAGATAAAATAGCTATATTTGCTACAAAAATGGTCGTAAAAGACTTTTTATGGAAAAAGACAAACAGCAAACAGTACCGAATGTTCTAAAAAAGCTTGCTCATTTATTAGGGACGGAAGTAAAAAACAGAAGATTGGAAATCCCTGAAAAATTTGGCAGGGGTTATTGTGCCGGATTCATTTTTAATGAGCATATCCGAATGCTAATCCTTAATTACGAACTAAATGAGGACATAGTTATTGAAAATCCGGACATCAATGTTTCTGAGAGAATGATACTTTTTAAGTTTCAAAACATTTTTCCTAAAACAGAAATAGGTTTAACAGGAAAGCAATTAAAGGCAATACCTTCAGTTTTAATTGCGACCAGGCGTATGAATGCCGACGTCGTTATTCCAATCCATACAAATACGGCGACTATTAATATAGAAGTGGATGCAAATTATTTGAATGGAGTATTTGACATGACCGGGAAATCGCCGGTCTTGCAAAGCCTGTTACAGAATACGCAGCCCTTACTTTTCGAACAAATAATTTATCCGGCTTTACAGAGGATTGTGGATGAAATTGTTACTGAATCGGTTGGCGAAACTTTTGAGCTATTTTTTTTAAGAATAAAGGCAGAAGAACTGGTTTGCAGACTATTAATGGAATTGGAAAAGCGGGATGAAAAACATCTTTATGCTTTAAACACTCATGATATACAAACCATTTACAAAGTAAAAGAGCAAATGCTTGAACATCCGGGAACTCCGCCGGTTATTAATGAATTGGCAGTTTGTGCCAATATGAGTCCTTCCAAACTGAAACGTTTATTCAGGCAAATTTTCGGCAACAGCATTTTCAGTTATTATCAGGAATTCAGGATGAAAGAAGCCACCCGTTTGTTGAAAGAGGAAAAGCTATCCGTTTCAGATGTGGGTTTTCAACTGGGCTTTACCAACCTAAGCCATTTTTCAAGAGTCTTTAAAGAACATATCGGGATGAAGCCAAAACAATATAGTCGGTCTTCAAATTTAAAAATATAACCGACTATCGTTGCAAACGATCGCAGAGCCATTTATCCGATTAGATGGCATTTCTAATTAATAATTTTTCCATTAAGCGTAAAGCTTTTGCCATGCTTTTCAGTAGGTGTGCAGTTTGATAACGTCAAATAAATCAAGAGTAATAGGTAAGCAATTGAGATTTTCATAGTTTTGGTTTTAAGTTTTAATATGTATTTGTATTGTGAAATTTCGTTTATAATTATAGTCGTAAACAATTAAGTTGTTTTTCTTTGGAAATGACAGTTGACTGGTTTGTAAAAAGGTTTTTCTATAACTTCTAAATATCCCTATAAAGGTGCAATGTCACTTAGAATGTTTTTGTAAAAATAATAATTCCCATTTTTAAATCATCGGATATATTTTTATTTATTGTAATTTCTTTTCTTACTAAACACTTTAAATTGCTGAGCAATCAATTTACAGGCAGTATCATTGCGCAAAATAAAACTACAGTCTTTATCTGCCTGTTTATGTCTTTGTGGAATTGTCGGATTATTAAATAAAGTTTGGGACCTCCTCCCATTCATAGATTGAATTTTGTACTGTGCACGCATACATCTGAGTAGTCGGTGGCCTATACACCTGAGCAATTCTATTCAGTACAAATTCTGATCTTAACTGATCAGTAATCTTACTCCTGTTTTCGGATCAGATGATATTGTTGGGGAAATCTTTTATTCGATTATAGCTCACTTACAATTTGCGACTTTAGCCCCAAAATAAAATTGTATGGTGGCATCTTTAAAAACTAATTTTTAGGAGCTCACCGCCTTAATTCCTGGTGTCACAGTTAAAGTCACAACTCATATTACTATATATGCTTAATAAACAGAATATTACATGGATATTTTAATAAATAAAGTCACACTTAAAGTCACAATATAGTCACGGGAAATCTGCTTATTTTGTGACTTTATTGTGACAAATATCCTTGTAACTCGTATGATTATCAGCAGTTATCCTGTGACTTTAAATTACATACGGGAACCTCTGTTTTTTGTCACAAATTGCTCAGCCAGCTGCCCCCCAATCCTGAAGGGATTAAACGCATGTAGCTCAGGGCGCAAAATCAGGTGCAGCTATTATCAATACAACCGGTACCCCGAATACAGGGATTCAACAAAAGGTTCTCTACAACAGTTCTCCACGACTCTTTATAACCTGTTTTATTAGGGAACAGACGCCACCTGCTCTATGTCTGCTCTATATCCGCTCTATATCCGCTCTATGTTTGGTTCTTGTTTGGTCCATACCTCGTTTATTAAAGATTGTTTAAAGATTCTTTAGATAAATCTCCCTTTCTCCCCATCGCCTTTTCGCCCTTGCGCCCCATCATTCCATTTTCCTGCTCTATATTTGCTCCATATTGAGTCCGGTATCAGGTCCTATATCAGAGTTTCGAATTCATAGACAAAGATTTTCAATGACCTTTTTAATGACTTTTCAATGACGGCGAAGCCAATGACCTTTTCAATGACTATTTTAATGACCTTAATGACAATGCCGCCCTATCGCCATTTTCGCCCTGACTCGCCCCATCGCCTTTTCGCCCTTTCTCCCTTTCTCCCTATCGCCTTTATTTGGAAGCAAAACATCTGATCATTCCTATTGTTTACTTTCTACATAACCAACTTAAAATAAATAATTTACATTCCACAAAAAAATGGCCATCCCTTAAACCGGAACAGCCATTTTTTGATTGTATATCGAAATATTTATAAGAGCGACTAGAAACTAGCCAATCACCACTTAATCATTCGTAATTTATAATTCGCACTAATTAATCTTCCTGTGCAGCTACTAAAATCTCCATAATCTTCTTACCTGCAGAGGCAACTGAAGTTCCGGGACCAAAGATAGCGACAACACCTGCATCGTAAAGGAACTGATAATCCTGTGCCGGGATTACACCGCCAGCAATTACCATAATATCCTCACGGCCAAGCTTTTTCAACTCTTCCATAACCGAAGGGATCAGTGTTTTATGCCCGGCGGCAAGTGACGAAACGCCCAATACATGCACGTCGTTTTCGACAGCTTGTTTGGCAGCTTCGGCAGGAGTCTGGAATAATGGTCCCATATCCACATCGAAACCAAGATCTGCATAACCTGTTGCAACAACTTTAGCACCGCGGTCATGTCCATCCTGACCCATTTTCGCGATCATGATACGTGGTTGACGACCTTCTTTCTCCGAAAATTGATTAACAAGTTTAACGGCTTGTTCAAAATCCTTATCGTTCTTAGCTTCTGATGAATACACGCCTGATATTGTTCTGATGGTTGCTTTATAACGTCCTGCAATTTTCTCACATGCGAGGGATATTTCACCAAGTGAAGCTCTTTTCTGAGCGGCAACAATCGCCAACTCAAGAAGATTCCCCTCACCTGTTTTAGCACATTCCGTAATTGCATTAAGTGCTTCAATTACTTCTGCTTCATTACGTTCAGCGCGAAGTTTATTCAATCTTTCGATCTGGGACAGACGTACAGCCGAATTGTCGATATTAAGAATGTCAATCGGATCTTCTTTTTCGAGACGGTATTTGTTCACCCCGATAATAGCCTGTGTTCCGGAATCAATACGACCTTGTGTACGGGCAGCCGCCTCTTCGATGCGCATTTTCGGTACACCTGTTTCGATTGCTTTTGACATACCACCCAATCTTTCGACTTCTTCGATCAGCGCCCATGCTCTTTCAACAAGATCGTTGGTCAAAGACTCTACATAATAGGAACCAGCCCATGGATCGAGCGAACGACATACTTCGGTCTCCTGTTGAATGTAAAGTTGTGTGTTACGTGCAATACGTGCAGAGAACTCTGTAGGAAGAGCAATTGCTTCATCCAATGCATTCGTATGAAGCGATTGTGTATGACCAAGAACAGCAGCCATTGCCTCAATACAGGTACGTCCAACATTGTTGTAAGGATCCTGTTCTGTTAATGACCAGCCTGAAGTCTGTGAGTGAGTACGCAGCGCCATTGACTTGGCACTCTTTGGATTAAACTGTTTCACCATTTTAGCCCAAATCATACGTGCAGCACGCATTTTGGCAATCTCCATAAAGTGGTTCATTCCAACCGCCCAGAAGAACGATAAACGTGGTGCAAAAGCATCGACGCTCAATCCTGCCTTTATACCGGTACGGATATAATCCAAACCGTCCGCCAATGTATAGGCCATTTCGATATCAGCGGTAGCACCTGCCTCCTGCATATGATAACCCGAAATTGAGATGGAATTAAACTTGGGCATATATTTCGAGGTGTACTCAAAAATATCGGCGATAATCTTCATTGAAAATTCCGGTGGATAAATATAAGTGTTACGCACCATGAATTCTTTCAGAATATCGTTTTGAATCGTACCTGCCAATTCATCCAATTTTGCACCTTGTTCCAACGCTGTAACAATATAGAATGCCAAAACCGGCAGAACTGCACCATTCATCGTCATCGAAACAGACATTTTATTCAATGGAATATTGTCGAACAGAATCTTCATATCCAGAATTGAATCGATGGCAACACCAGCCTTTCCGACATCACCTACCACACGTGGGTGATCGGAGTCGTATCCACGATGAGTAGCCAAGTCAAATGCGACTGAGAGTCCTTTCTGACCTGCAGCAAGGTTGCGGCGATAGAAGGCATTCGATTCCTCAGCTGTTGAAAATCCGGCATACTGACGGATGGTCCATGGCCGCGTGACAAACATTGTTGAGTAAGGTCCGCGAAGGAATGGTGCAATACCTGCGGCATAATTCAAATGCTCAAATCCTTCGAGATCTTCTTTTGTGTAAACACCTTTCACTGGAATCAACTCAGGAGTCATCCAGATATTTTCATTCCCGTCTTTCTTTTCCCCATCCTTTGCAGAACAGCAAGGTTTAGGGGAGTTTTTGATATTTATTTCTTTAAAATCAGGCTTCATAATTGACTATTTTATCCCAAGTTTATTATTATATGCTGTCAGTGTTTCCAACAAATTGGATTTTACACTGATGAAATTCTCGATTCCGGCAGCTTTCAAATCATCACTACAAGCAGGAGCTCCGGCAACCACAAAGATTGCTTTCCCTTTTAACTGACCAAATGCTTCAGGCGCAAATCCGGCATATTCTTCATCTGAACTACAAATCACAACGATATCCGCTTTAGCTTCAAGCGCAGCTTTTACCCCAGCATCAATGGTTTCGAATGCATTATTGTCGACTACTTCATAACCGGCAACAGCAAAGAAATTACAGGCAAACTGAGCCCTGGCTTTGCTGAAAACGATGCTTCCGATTGTAAGCATGAAGGCTTTTGGCCGTTTATTTTTAGCAGAGAAGCTGTCAGTTTTATACCTGAGCGCCTCTAATTGCTGAGCACTTCTATAAAATTTAATAGTTTCAACTTCAGCATCCTTATCCGTCTGATCAACAGCTTCGAACAATTGGCTGTTCAAATCGACGCTGATTTGCTCATTATAATTCGGGAATTGATTAACACCTAAAAGGTTTTCACGACGTGTTGCAACCGCTTTTATACGTTTAGCAGCCATTTCGTTAACCTGAGCCTGAACAAATCCCTGACGGAAGGCGGCAATAAATCCACCTTTTCCCTGAACCTCAAGGAAAAGCTTCCATGCCTGTTCGGCGATTGAAGCAGTCAATGTTTCGATATAATAAGAACCTGCAGCAGGATCGGCAATTTTATCAAAATGAGCCTCTTCCTTTAAAACAGCCTGCTGGTTACGGGCAATACGCTCGGCAAAATCAGTAGGTTGTTCATATACAGCATCAAACGGACGTATTGTCAATGAATCGGTTCCACCCAAAGTGGCCGACATTGCTTCTGTTTCAGTACGCAGAAGATTTACATATGGATCGTAAATAGTTTTATTCCAAATGGATGTTTCGGTATGGATATGCATTTTACCGGCACAAAGGCAAATATCATCGCTACATTTTTCTTCGCACTTGCAATCAGGTCCGCAATCACATTTCGGTTCGTAAGCCTTCACAATATTAGCCCATAACATTCGGGCTGCGCGAAACTTTGCAATCTCCATAAAGTAATTTCCACCAACACCGAAATTAAATCGGATACGAGGTGCAACAACACCAGCATTTAATCCGTTTTCTGTCAGACGAGTAAGATACTCGGCACCGATAGCCAACGAGAAACCTAACTCCTGCACAATTGAGGAACCTGCATTGTTAAAATTCTTTCCGTTAACAGCAATCAACTGAATACCTTTATATTCAGGAGCTAACTCCAGCACTTCTTTTACACAGTCAAAAGCCTCCGTTTCGTTGCTGCAGAATTTCCCCTTGAGGGTAAAAATGCCGATCGGGTCGAAGTTAACAGAAGCTTTCACTTCATCAGGATTGACTTTCTGATCTTTCAGGAAGCCAATAAGGCTTGTTACCAATGGTTTATTCTTGCAGTTCATCACAAAATTCACCTCCGTTTTTTCGAGACAAATTCCTTGCAAAAGCTGCTTAAGATTATCCACACTGATTTCCTGACAAGTTTTAAATACGAATCCAAGAGAGGTTACACCTTTTGATAGGATGTCTATAGCTTTCTGGTTTGCATCACCAAAATTGATCACCTCAATGTCCTGGCGAACCAACCAGTTATTCCCCTCTTTGCGATTTCCCCGAACGTAGGGAAACTGTCCGGGTAAAGTCCCCACGAATTCGAGCCCGCTCAGATTTTCAGCACGATAGTAAGGACGGACATTAATCCCTTCATTAGTACGCCACACAAGGGTTTTGTCATAATCTTTACCCTTTAAGTCTGTGGTAATCTGGGCTTCCCATGCCTCGGTAGATACGGGGGGAAATTCCGAAAATAATTTTATATCTTTCTCATTCATAATAAAATAACTATTTGGAAAAATCGAGCTGCAAAGTTAAGGCTTTAAAACTTAATAACCTGAAAAAGAGATTAGTTTTTTATAATAAATGACAACAATCAGATTTTGCTATATTTGTCCGACCATCAATAATAAGAAAATTCATGGATCGCATGACGAACACACAACGATCGGCATTAACGATAGCTGTATTGACTTCATTTTTAGCGCCGTTCCTAATATCGGGTGTAAATATTGCATTGCCGGCCATCGAAAAAGAGTTTGATCTTGATGCTGTTACGCTAAGTTGGACGGTCACTTCTTATCTGTTGTCATCGGCTGTTTTTCTTCTTCCTATTGGGAAATTGGCTGATATTCGCGGACAAAAAACAGTTTTCCAGGGAGGAATTGTCATTTTCACAATAGCGACAACCTTATGTGGATTTGCACCAAGTGGTATGATGCTCATTTTATTAAGAGTAGTTCAGGGCTTAGGCGCCGCAATGACATTGACAACCGGAGCGCCAATTCTCGTTTCGGTCTTTCCGCCTGCCGAACGCGGTAAAGTACTCGGACTTAATGTTGCATCAGTCTACCTTGGTTTATCAATGGGGCCGTTCGTTGGCGGATTTCTCACGCAATATTTCGGATGGCGCAGTATATTTCTTTTCTGTGTTCCATTGGGAATCATCGCAATTATGTTGGTATTTTTCAAATTGAAGACTAATTTAATTACCAGAATACCAGGCAAAATTGATCACATCGGCGCACTTTATTATTCGGTCGGACTCATTGGAATTGTTTACAGTTCCTCAAACCTGAATAAATCATTCGGCTGGCCGCTGTTGATGACCGGCATACTTTATATGATTCTGTTTGTCTTACGATGTAAAAGATCAGCATATCCGATTTTCGAGATCACACTTTTCACGCGTAACCGGCTGTTTGCCTTTTCGAATATTGCAGCATTGATTAACTACAGCGCCACTTTTTCACTGGTTTTCCTTATGAGCCTTTTCCTTCAGAAGATCAAAGGGTTCACTCCGCAACAAGCGGGAACAATCCTTATTGCTCAACCGTTGATGATGACAATCCTCTCCCCTTTTGCAGGAAAACTTTCAGACAAGATTGAGCCTCGAAAACTGGCGACTGCAGGTATGCTGATCAGTGCAATCGGTTTGTTTTTACTTGCTTTTATTGGTCAGCAAACTCCTGTTTATATGATTGTTGCTGTTTTAATTCTTATGGGAATCGGATTCGGAATCTTTTCTTCGCCAAATATGAATACGATCATGAGTTCTGTTGATAAAAAGCAATTGGGGATTGCCTCAGGAACCTCTTCTACGATGCGGGTCGTTGGACAAATGGTGAGCATGATGATTGCCACACTGATCTTTTCGCTTTATTTTAATGGGAGACATATTAATGATGTCGATAACACATTATTTAATAGCAGCATACGATTATCATTTACCATTTCGGGATTGATTTGCCTCGCTGGCGTTTATTTTTCGAATAGTAGGGGAAATCTGAGAAACTGAAGTTTAGGTAAGTTTGCCTTAGTTGATATATAATTTAAGTTCTTAAACTTCGCGATTAGTTTTAGCCTTTCAAATGCTGGTACAATTATTGCCTGTAAATCCATTAGTTATAAAACTATTTATACAGTGCTGACATGAATAAATTTAAAAATTACCTATTTATATTAATACTATTCAATACATTGATAGCTTGCGCATCTTCCCGCAACCTCCGCGATATTACGAATACGGACAATAAATCCGATTATTTATCCGATCTGGAGAGCGAAGTTGTGTCAGAACTAAACTTTGCCAGGATGCAGCCTTCCGAATATGCCGATTATCTCGTCGCGTACTCAGAATTATTTGTTGGAAGAGAGTTGCGCGAAAACGGAGAGATTACAGTCCTCACAAAAGAAGGCAAAAGTGCGGTAAATGAAGCCATCAGATTTCTCAGGAGACAAAAACCATTGTCATACTTAACCGCTTCACAGGGAATGAGTAAAGCGGCTTCAGACATGGTTAGGATGCAGGAAACAACTTCTCAGATCGGGCACAAAGGAAGAGACGGAAGCACATTCGCTGAGCGTATTAACCGATATGGGACATGGAATGGTTCGTGTGGTGAAAATATTGATTATGGGAATAATAAAGCCCGGAGAATAGTAATGGCGTTGATTATCGATGATGGGGTAAGTAACCGTGGCCATCGCAAAAGCATCTTTAATCCGGATTTTAAAAGGGTTGGCGTGGCGTGTGGTCAACACCAACGATTTAGATATATGTGTGTAATTGAGTTTGCTGGGAGTTACGTTGAAAAGTAGGAGTGATGGTGTGAGGGAGAGAAAATGAGATACAAATAAGGGGTTTCGCACTAAGTGGCAGGGATTATTGCTCTAATACAATTTTATCATATAACCTTTTACCTTCAGCCATAAATTTTTCATCTCCAAGTTCTTTAATCAAAGGATCAATTGCCCAGGCCATTTCAGATAATTCATTCTTCATCCCCTGATTCCTTGCAATAAAACCGGCAAGTATAATGTAAGCATTTCCTTGTTTTCTATCCCCATTGTCCAAAAATCCTGTACCAATATTAAAATACGTTGTCACTAATCCTACAATATCGCCAACTTCCTTACGGATTATTGCCGATTTAATAAAATATTCTTTGGCTCTTTCCCATGCGCCTTTTCTTCGATAGATTATACCAATGTTGTTGTAAGTGGGAGCTAAACCAACCTTATCGCCTATTTCTTTACGGATTGATTCCGATTTTAGATAATACCTTAGTGCTCTGTCCCATTCACCACTTTTATCATAAGTTGCGCCGATGTTGTTGTATGTTCTTCCTAAACCTGCTTTATCGCCAACTTCATTACAAATTGTTTCTGATTTCAGATAATACTCTAAGGCTTTGCCCCATTCTCCTTTTATAGAATAGATTGCTCCAATGTTGTTGTACATTATTCCTAAATCGGGTTTGTTACCAACTTCCTTAATAATCGCATCCGATTTTAGATAATATTCCATGGCTCTGTCAAATTCACCTTTTTTATAATAAATAGTACCGATGTTGTTGTAGGTGGACCCCAAACCGGCTTTGTCGCAAACATCTTTACGAATAGTTTCCGATTTCAGATAATACTCCATTGCTCTATCCCATTCGCCTTTTTGGGAATAAATTCCACCGATATTGTTGTATGTAGTACCTAAAGTGAATGTGTCACCTACCTCCTTTAGGATCGTTTCCGATTTCAGATAGTACTCCAAAGCGCTATCCCATTCGCCTTTATTGTCATAGATTAAACCTATGTTATTGTATGTTGATCCTAATCCAGCTTTGTTTCCCAATTCTATTGCTATCTTTTGATCTTTAAAATGATACTCCAAAGCCTTATCCCATTCGCCTTTTTGGAAATAGATACCACCAATATTGTTGTAAATGATACCTAAACTAGCTATGTCGCCAATATTCATAAAAATCTTATCCGTTTCCAAATAATACTTAAGAGCTTTGTCCCATTCGCCTTTCTTGTCATAGATTTGGCCGATGTTGTTATAAGTTGTTCCTATACCGCCTAAATCGTCAATTTCCTTAAAAATCACTTCAGCTTTCAAATAATATTTCAAAGCTATATCCCATTCTCCTTTTTTTCGATAGATTAGACCTACATTATTATACGTATAACCTAATCCTGTATTGTCATCTATCTCAATTTCAATTTTTTCTAATTTCAAATAATACTCAATTGCCTCATCGTGTCTCCATAAATCCTCCAATATTTTTGCAATTTGTTGAAACAAACTCATCAATAAACTGATCTCACTATCTTGAACCTCGGTTACACGTCTGAGCAAACGATTTAATTCCTGTTCTTTTTCTTCAACTGTACTTCCGCCTAAAGTGGTGGTAGTTGTAGTTGTTTGTTCATTAACAAAATCTTGCATCAAATTTCCAGCTTGAACTAATTGCGAAATCTCTACTTTTAAATCTAATAATATAGAGCGAAATGACCATAAATCGGGCATTTTTTCCATAATCTGACGGGCATACAATTCGTCTGTTGAGGATGAAACGAACACAATAAGAGCAATTGGATATTGTGCCAACTTGTCGCGCCGTTGATTAAGTCCAGTATATATTTCGGGTTTGGTCAGAATTTCTTCAAAATTTTCAATATAAAAGAACCCTCTGGCAGCCTTATAATAATTATCGACCAAGGATCTATAATTAGTGTCTCTTCCGTCGACCGCAAACCTAGAGCGGTCCGGGAATAACCGCAATAAGTCCTCTTTCAATTGATTAATAAGCGAGTAATGATTGTATCGGATAATTATAAAACGAAAAGCCTCCGTCCGCAGCAAGCGAAACAGAGGCTTTGTTTCTTCAATATAGTTGTTAATCTTATCCGACATACTGTTTATAAAGTTGCGATTCTTCAACAATTGGGTTAACTCTTTTGTAAGTTCCGTCGTTGTATTCTAACACGATTAGTTTTTCTAACAAATCCTGCCAATCAGCATCAAAAGGCATAACTTTTCCCTCATCATTCGATTGTTTGAGAGTTTTCAGTTTTTCCAGATCTGCCGTAGAAACATATTGTGAAGTTTCGGCCGCCAATTGGCGAATTCCTTTTTCAAGTGCTTCGCGAGTAATTGCCTCATCATCATCACCAGCAAACATACTGGCATATTCCAAAATCCGCAAATATTCTCTGGGCGAACCGCCTCCCATCAAAATAGCTTTTCGAACCGTTTCCTCGCTATCGAACAATTTGTTGTCAATGCGTTTGTAGGTGAATTCAATAAACCGTTGTATTGCATTTTCAACTTCATCACCATTCTTTTCTCTGATTTTAACAAAAGGAAAGGAGACAACAGTACTGAAACTTATTAATTTTTGGCGCTCAGGCATAAGTTCGATAGGCAATGTAAATATGGTATTTGCACTAATGAGACGAATTCTATTCGCTTCTTCCAAAATGATTTTTTTACGGATATCAAGACTTGCGGCCTTTTCAATACCATCAACTACAAAAAGCAACTCTCTTGCTGTTCCCGTCTCTCTTAGCCTAACATTAACCTCTTCAACAAATAAATTGAATTGTTTGGCAAAATCTGAAAAATTGTTCTTAAAAACGGTTCTTATTTTTTGTGCATTTTCCTTACTCCCTAAAAGATTTGCTTTCACTTTAGCTGTGATTCCCAGAAAGCTAAGAAAACTCGGAGGACCAGCCGATATTTCAACTTCAAAGCCAGCCTCTTTTTTAATAGCCTTATTTACCTCCTGAACACGCTCGCTAAACCACTTTTGAAGAGATCCGATTATGGAAATGTCTATTGCTAATTGTGCATTTTCGAGTTCCTCAAAAAGTCTTTCCAACTGAAAAATGACAATGTCCATATACTCCATGTCATTCAAATCGAGTCCATCATCGAGGTTGCATGTAATACAAAAAAATCCGTCTTTGTGATTAAGATTCCGGGCAATTTTGGCCAACTCAGATGTTTTACCCGAACCTCTCATTCCTGCCAAAAAAAGCAAGGTCTTATTCCCTCTGTTGACTTCTTCATTATAGATAAAAGTAGAAGGATTCACCTTTAATGCCTTGTAAATCATACGATCTTGAAAATCACCGCGAACATCCGAAAAATCGGTAAAGAACTCGTGATCGGAGCCAATAGGGACATCAAAACGTACGGCCGTATCAACTTCAACAAGTTTATATGCTTTTTTGTAGAAATCGTTATTTGCCATAAAGACCTTATTTTTATATCAATTACAAAGCTAAAGAATTTGTTTGAACATACAATGATTAACCCCAAATGCCATTAATAATTTCCGTTTAAACCACTTTACTCCTCCAGTTCCCTTTTTTGAGGTACCAATAGGATAAGATCCCGATCGAAGAGCTGTAAATAAACTCTGCGGTCCAGACGTATTCAATTCGCAGGTGAAGCTTTACCGCAAATAACCACGCGCTTGCGAGGTAGAAAACCAGCGTAATCGCTTCAATTCCAAGCGCATATTTAGTATTGGCAGTTCCAAGAACACCGTTGAACAGGATGCTCATCGCCATAAATAGGAATGTGGCCGCGAGAATTATATAATAAGACGGAACGGTAGCATCGATTAACGATAAATCATTGGTATAAATGGAAATAGCCAGTCTCGGGAAAAGAGCTGCAAACGAAACAGTTATTGCCATTGCCACTATACTGAAACCCATGATCTTCTTAATAATAGGCATTACCTGATGCGGCTTACCTTCTCCTAAAGCATTACTTACCAGCGTACTGGTAACCGAACACAATGCCCAGCCGGGAATCATTAATAGTAAGTAAAGGCTCCGTATAATATTGGAAACAGCGAGCGACCTCTCCCCCATCTTTTCGACGAACATGAAAAAAACAAACCAGCTTCCCAGAGAGAGTACATATTGAAACATCACAAAAACAGATATTCCCAGCGTATTTTTAATAATTTCAAAGTCAGGTTTAACCAATTTAAAAAGGACATATTGTTTCAAACGGGTATTATGCCATGTAATGAAAATAAAAAACAGCAGGGCGCAAACTTCCGAGATAGAGGAAGCAATGCCGGCACCCTGAATTCCCAACCGGGGAAATCCCCAATGCCCAAAAATTAATGCATAGTCAAGCACAACATTTACACCTGCCATAATTGCAGAACTGATACTCAGGTATTTTGTAAAAGTAATGCCCGTATAAAATGAGCGAAAGAGTAATCCTGCCGAAGCAAAAAACAATCCTAAAACACGGTATACAAGAAACGTAGAACTTGCTTTGAAAACAGCTTCCGAAGCCATAAATCGCTTGAGAAGAGCTGGTCCGAAAAAAATCACGATCAATGTGATAATCAATGACGTTATTCCTAAAAAGTAAAAACTGTTATCAAAGATCCGTCCGATGGCGAGGTAGTTTTTTTCGCCATTCCGGCGCGCAACAAGAATCTGAACGCCAGTAGTAAAACCAAAACTCACCATAAATAAAGTGGTGTACAAAAGACCGCCAATCGCAGAGGCACCAAGTTCAATCTCCCCTACCCTGCCTAAAAAGGCGGTATCGGTAACATTAACAATATTCTGAGCGACCAGACTCAACATGATCGGCCAGGCAATATCCCATATTTTACGGGAAGAGGGTGCAGACATAAAATTAGTAAGGCATTAACAATTAAACAAACAATGACCACTGAAAAGTGGCCAAAGTTAGTAATTAAGCAGGGAAAGAGGTTGTAGACTAACCGATTTTAGGAAAATCTTAAAAGCCTTCAGCCTACAGTACTTTACAACCTAACTCACTCTTCCAAAGTACTCAGATCACCCTCTGGCAATCCCAATGCCCTGGCTTTTAAAACCCTGCGCATAATTTTCCCGCTTCTCGTTTTAGGAAGCTGATCGGCAAATGTAATCTCTTCAGGGCGCGCAATTGGACCAAGATGTTCAACCATATGCATAATCATTTCATGTTCAAGCTCTTTACTTGCCGTATAACCTATACGCAAAACGGCCACTATATGAATGCAATTCCCTTTCAGATCGTGCGGAAGTGCTATGGCGGCAGCTTCTGCAATGGCGGGATGATTGGCCATAACACTCTCAATTTCAGCAGTCCCCAAACGATATCCACTAACTTTAATCACATCATCCGTGCGGCCTATAATCCGAAAATAACCATCCTTATCTTTTTTTGCCGAATCGCCGGTGAGGTACCACCCCTGTTTGTCGTATTTTTTCCAATAAGTATCAATAAACCGTTGGGGATCGCGGAAGATACCGGCTGTCATTCCCGGCCATGGAGTCTTTATAACCAGTGTCCCTTCTTCTCCGTTTTTCACTTCATTCCCCTTTTCATCTACAACATCGATCACATTTCCAAAGAATGGCTTAGTCGCAGAACCTGGCTTCAAAGGTGTAATCGGCAGTGGAGCAATCATAAAGCCACCCGTTTCGGTTTGCCACCATGTATCGATAATGGGACATTTCTCTCGCCCAACCGCTTTATAAAACCATCGCCATGCCTCAGGACTGATTGGTTCACCCACCGACCCGAGCAAACGCAACGAACTTATATCATTACGATTGGGCCACGAATCACCAAAACGCATTAAACTACGGATGGCTGTTGGCGAGGTATAAAGGATATTAATCCCATATTTCTCCACCATTTTCCACCACCTGTCGGGATAAGGATAAGTTGGCGCTCCTTCATAAAGCATTATTGTAGCACCATTCATTAACGGACCATATACAATGTAGCTGTGACCTGTAATCCAACCAGGATCTGCAGCACACCAATAACGATCTTCGGGCTTAATATCGAATACCATACGATGTGTTGTCGAAGTATAAACACTGAACCCGCCATGTGTATGAACCAATGCTTTGGGTTTACCTGTAGAGCCGGAAGTATAAAGTAGAAACAACATATCAGCGGAGTCCATCTGTTCGGTTTCACATTTATTAGCCGCAATCGGAAGCGCTTTTAGTTCGTGTAACCAATAATCACGCCCACTTTCCATATATACATCAACACCTGTTCGTTTTACCGTGATACAAATTTCCATTGTAGGTGATAGTTCCATTGCTTTATTCACAACACTCTTCATTTCAACTACTTTACCACGACGATATCCGCCATCGGCAGTTATCACGATCCTGCTGTTCGCATCGTTAATCCTGTCGGCAAGCGCTTCGTGACTAAATCCGCCATAAACAACACTATGAACTGCACCTATTTTCGCACACGCGAGCATTGCAATGATTTGCTCAGGAATCTGGGGCATGTAAATCGTGATGACCTCTCCTTTTTTTGCCCCCATACTTTTCAGAATATTGGCAAACTGGCAAACTTCACGATTCAAAGCATGATAAGAAAATGTTCTTACATCACCTGGTTCGCCTTCCCATATCAGTGCCAATTTATTCCGGTTCGCATTTTCAAGATGTCGGTCAATGGCATTCAGAATAATATTGGTTTTCCCACCAACAAACCAGCTAAAAAACGGAGGATTACTTCTATCCAAAACCTGATCCCATTTTTTATACCATTTAAGACTATCTGCCTGTTCTGCCCAAAACTGTTCCGGATTTTCGACAGACCAATTATATAATTTTTCGTATTCCTGAACATTTGCCTGTTCGATTACCGCCTGCGAGGGATAATAAATCTTCTCATCACTGTTGTTTTCCATAGCCGGGGATGATTTTAAAAGTGAATAATTGTTACCTGCGAAACAAACAACTATTTGCTGATAAAGTTTCTGAATCGAAACCTCAGGCTTAAGTAACGGGAATAAATAAATGTCGTCTTTTGCCAATACGGGATCGAAGCACAGTGCACTTTTAATACACATTTATCATAATTGAAATAAACAACCCGGAGAGGTTTGCTCCATATTTCCTCCGTACCTGCTCTATGTTTGCTCTATATCGAGTCAGGACCTTTTAATGACGGCGAAGCCACTTTTTTAATGACCCTCACCTTTTTCTCCCCCTCGCCCCATTGCCTTATCGCCATTTTCGCTCTGACTCACCCCCTCGCCTTTTCGCCCCTTCTCCCCATCGCTTCACCACCCCATCGCCATTTTCGCGCCATCACTCCCTCTCCCTGTTCCACTTTTGTGAACACGACACTTTAATTTTCGGTGCTTAAAAGAGGTGAAGACGATACTAAAAAAGATCTATATTGGGTTAATGGATCAGAGCATCCTGATTTATAAAGAAAGTGCCTTTTCTTTATAAATCAGGATGCTCTGATAATGAGTTATTTCAATCCACCCCTTCAGAGAATTCCATCAAATAAGCCTTGATAAAGTCATCAATATCGCCATCCATCACCGCCTGCACATTTGAGCTTTCGAAACCCGTACGAACATCTTTCACAAGCTTATAGGGCTGCATCGTATACGAGC
The DNA here is from genome assembly GCA_015654795.1 of Bacteroidales bacterium. GTDB lineage: Bacteria > Bacteroidota > Bacteroidia > Bacteroidales > Prolixibacteraceae > JAAFHB01. The sequence goes on along the minus strand of JAATGF010000152.1, from coordinate 79,655 downwards.
GTATCTGCGATCCCCACTCTATTTTTTTCTTTCCTGCTTCAATCTTGGTGGTCGCCTCATGACGCCGTTGAAGTTCGAGCGCATAAAGTTGTGATTTCAAAAGCCGGATTGCATTCTCCTTATTTTGAAGCTGTGAACGTGATTCTGTATTTTCGATGATAATTCCCGATGGCGCGTGTTTAAGCCGCACTCCTGTCTCCACCTTATTGACGTTCTGCCCTCCTGCCCCGCCGGAGCGGAAGGTATCCCATGAAATATCGCCGGGATTTACATCAATAACAATCGTATCGTCGATCAAAGGAGATACGAAAACAGATGTAAACGAAGTTTGCCTCTTTCCCTGCGCATTAAAAGGAGATATACGAACAAGTCTGTGTACGCCATTTTCACTTTTAAGATATCCGTATGCAAAATCACCTTCAATCTCAATTGTAACACTCTTTACCCCAACATCTTCACCAGGTACAAAACTTGCTTCGCTGACCTTATATTTGTGTTTCTCTGCCCAACGTAAGTACATGCGCATCAACATATCGGCCCAGTCATTCGATTCGGTGCCACCTGCACCCGCATTGATTTTCAGAACGGCGCCAAGCCTGTCCTCTTCGCGGCGAAGCATATTCTTGGTTTCGAGATCTTCTACCAAAGTACGTGTCTCAATAAACTGCTCTTCAAGTTCATCCTCGGTTATTTCGCCCGCTTCACTGTAATCGAACATGATTCCAAGATCCTCAACGGCCTGATCAACAGCCTTAAATCCATCGGTCCATTGTTTAACCGAACGAATTATCATCATCTGAGCTTCAGCCTCTTTGGGTTTTTCCCAGAACGTGGGATCCTGGGTTTTAAGCTCTTCTTCTTCTAAACGAATTAATTTATTATCGATGTCAAAGATACCTCCTCAGCGCATCCCGGCGCTCAACAAGCTCTTTGAGTTGTTCCTTTAGGATCATTTTTGTTTGTTTTTAAAATTAAAGTGCAAAGGTAGAAAAAATGGGATGCAGATGCGACCCAATCTCGGGTTCCGTCATTATTCATCTGTACGGATTAATTCACCTGCCATTCGAAAAGCAAGTTCAGCCTCAAATCCATGACTTTGCGCAAAAACAGCCAGTTTCCCTTTTCTTTCGTAGTCCGAAGCTCCTTTTACAGATTTGGCCTTCGTTTTTAATAAGTTGCGAAGGGTTTTTGTATACAGATCGTCATTAATTTGATCAAGCGCTTCACTGACAATTATTTCCGGGATTTGTTTCTGTCGTAGCATAAACGACAACTTCACTTTGCCCCATTTATTAAACTGCAGTTTATCATTCACATAGAAGCGAACAAACCTTTCCTCATCAAGAAACCGTTCTTTGATCAGGTAATCAATCGCCTGAGAAATCTCCTCTTCCGAAAGCTCCCATTGCCTGAGTTTCGCGATGATCTCCGATCGGCATCGTTCTGATTGACTGCACAAAGCCATTACCTTTGTAAGCGCTTGCCGATAATTAAGATTTCCCTCCATTTTAACTAATCCAATATTTTAAAGCAAAGATAATCTTTCCTTAAGTAAAGACCAGACGATAATATCTGAGATTAAACTATTCCGAAATTTCTCAACTCAATTTCTCTATCCACCCAAAATGTGACAATAATCCAACCTGGCATTGATTTTTAGCCCTTTTCCAAAGTGATCACCGTTATCTCAGGCAGAATTCCAACCCTTCCGGGATAGCCAATAAAACCGAAGCCCCTGTTTACATAAATGTACTTGTTCTTTTTGGTATAAATACCAGCCCATTGCGGATAGATATATTTTACGGGACTCCATTTGAAACCGGGGATTTCGACACCAAACTGCATTCCATGCGTATGACCCGCAAGGGTTAAGTGGATATGCTTGGGAAAGTCCAGCGTCTCGGCTTCCCAGTGCGACGGATCGTGGCTCATTAAAATCTTGAAATCTTCATCACCTACATCGCTGGTTGCTTTGCTCAGATCTCCGTATTTCTGAAAACGCCCTTTACCCCAGTTTTCAAGACCGATAAGGGTAATGTACTGCCCGTCTTTTTCAATTTTGAGGCTTTCATTCAGCATCAGTCTGAATCCTATCTGCTGATGTACGTTCTTCAACTGTTTCAAATTATATATCTTGTCGGCTTCACTATACCAGGCAGCGTAATCACCATAATCATGATTGCCGAGAACAGAATATTTCCCGAATGGTGCGGTTAGTTTTGAAAACGTTCCGATCCACTCATCCATTTCACTCGCCTTGCTATTGACAAGATCTCCCGTGAATAAAAGCAAATCACTCTTCTGCTGATTGGCAAGAGTGATTCCGTTTTCCACATCCGCTTTACTGTCGAAACTGCCTGAATGGATATCAGACAATTGGGTGATCGTAAAACCATTGAAAGCATCAGGCAAATCCTTGAATTTCAATTTTATCCGGTGCACCCTATAATCGTATTTTCCTTTTACCATACCATAAAGCAATCCTGCAAATGGTATGGCAGCAATGCCAATGGCCAATTGACTGATGAATTTCTTTCGGCTTGCAAAATATACGTGCTCCTGTGCGTGAGATGAAGAGGAATGAAATAAACTTCCGACCCAATTGATGGAAAAATGAATCATTCGCCCAACATCTTCGAGCAATAACAGGGGAGTAACGATGAGCTTTGGTATAAGCGATATAAGCGCTAATCCCAGGAAGATCCCTTTAGGTGAATTAAAAATCAATTTACCCGACAGCATATAATACACTGCCACAAAGGCCAAAATACCATCGTACAGCCAGAAAGCCCCCCAGAGGTAACGGTTGGAAGTCACAGTTTTTACTGCCTGGAAGAAGTAAATATCTACCAACAGCCATATTGTTATTAGTGGGATGAGTCTGTTCATTGATTTAAGTATTAAACGACAATGTGTCGGTTATATTTTTGCAAGCGAGTTAATTAACATCTTTAATTTTTATATCTTTCAGTATATGAATATTTTACTATTGAGTCCTTCTGTCGGAAAGATCACCTGCATAAATCCTGAATAACCTTTTGCCGCTTTTCCCGGAGCACTATATCATTTCGTCCTTTCGCCGAAAGACATTAAAGCTTTTGCCTTGCCATTGCCAGATAACGATCAGGGACTTAAAATTGTTTTGCTCATTATTTCAACTCTTTAATTGAAGCAAAGTTAATTAGAATATCAGTATTATTTTATTGAAAAGCTCAATTATTACTTCCTCTCCATTTTTCTCTGTAAGTCGTATATAAGAACCAGTATCGGAATGCAAAAAAAGCTTTGTATTTCCCATATTCTTCAAGCTTAAAATTCCCTTTTCCTGATATACCAATACAGATTATGAAACACTAAATACCCATAAAATTGTCACCAGAAGAGGGAACCCGAAATTTGGTGCGAGGAAGGTACGGAGGAAGTGGAGTGCCTTTATCGATACGATAAAGGTAGGAAAGATTTACCTGATTCAGATCAATTTAAACTGAGATTCCTCCAGAGGCCACGAGAGGCCGTGAAAGAGTTAACCGAAATAACCAGACAATTGAACTTTCAATCCATTTTCTATCAAGTCGGAGGCTGATTTCACAAGAAAACCAATTCCAATTAAAAACAATCCTGTTAAACAGCTTATTGCCACCTCATAAAGCCATTTTTTTCAACAATTGAGGATATAAATCATCTCTTACCCAAGTAAATTCGGGTTCAAATTTGAGAATCTCCTCATACATCAGTTTTGCACTTGCCAGATTATTTGTCGCAATATAAGCCTGTGCGATAGTTACGAGTAAACTAAGATAATTCCAGTCACCTCTGATTTGTGTGCCATTTTTCTCCATCATCGTCTTGGCTTTCAAGTAGTAGACAAACGCTTCGGTTTTCGATCCACCCATCAGGGAAGGCGAATGAAACTTTACATTTCCCAACTGAATGTACCCAAAAGGCTGATTGGGATCGAGTTGTACAGCTCGTTTGGCACAATCGGAGCTTTTGGGACCAATAAATGGTGCTGAAAATTTACTCAAAGCAATATGATAACCGTAAAAAGCAGCTTTATAAGCATTTACCAGTGAGAGTTCAAATTTAAGTGATTCGAGCCGCTTAACATTCTCATCGGCAAGCTTCAAATAATCAAGCGCTTCATCCTTGCGATTCTTTTCCAGGCACCATCCGATGTAACCATATTGGTAATTCACAAGTTCAAGCAGCAATTCATTGCTCTTATCTGATTTACTGTTTAATTGATCAATGAGACTTTTCCAGACCGGCATCCGATTGTTCACATAGCAATTGTAAACATCGTCTTGGTTACTTGCCTGAAGGGAAAATGCAAGTAATCCCAATAGAATAAACGTAAGCAGAAATTTCATTCTTTCAATTGATATCAGTAATTGTATTTATTTGATAAATAATAGAATAGAAAGAAAAAAGAGGAACTGGCAAATAAAAACGGCCGACGCCAATGGATTTATTGTCTTGACTTTTTTCCATTTTACAAGTCCATGAAAAATAAGTGCCAGGACAAACCACACCACGTAATTTTGAAGCGGGACTGAATTACCATTCCAGTACCACATATCAAGAAACGGCGCAACTTGCTCTAATGCAACATCATAAATAACCATTAAAACTGAAGCAAAAATAACTTGCAGAACTACCGCAATCTTAACCCGTTCCATTATCGATGCACTGCAATACACAAGCATTGCCCAGTTAATCCCAATCATTAATGGTGCATCGAACACCTTAAACCCCAATCCACCGCCATAAAGATATTTTCCAAATAACAATTGCGAATTAACTCCTACTGCTTCAACAAGATAACTGACAATTATAATCGTAAAAAAAACGAATCGTGTATTTCTGCTATGTAACGACTTATGAAATAGTAAAATAGCAATAAAACTCAGAAGAAGCGCAAATGGGGTGAGGATAATAAAAACACGCTGAGTGAGCGGGAGTCCTAATCCTGCAACTCCAACAGTGTAAAACACAATAAATAATAAAATTGTTTTCAACTTTTGCCGAAACAAATATTTTGACATTCTTTCCATATTCGAATAGATTTGCAATTAACGGTCCCTTAGCAAAAACGCCCTATTGATTTAGTTATTAATAAATTAATAAAATTAAACGAAATAAATAACAGACATCCTCATCGGAATCAAAAGTATCCGAATTCCGGGACTTTCAGAATTATTGTACCCAACAACGCCTGCACGAATAAAACTCAAGGTAAGCGCAGAATTCACAAAAAAGAACGGAACAATAATTACCATAAAAGTAAGATAAAACCGGTTAACTCGTAACAATGAAATAGCCATGATTCAGAATCACAAATCGGAATGAATATTTACTTCTGGCCATTAGCTTCGCTGATCTTCGATTCCATCTCCCGCCCATGCGGGATTAAAAAAACAAATTATATACAGATGAAGCACACACAGTTAATACATATTCTATCGTAATTGAAACAAACAGCCCGGATGGATTTGCTTCCTATTCCCCTCGTACCTGCTCTATATCCGCTCTATGTTTGCTCTATACCTGCTCTATGTTTGGTTCTTATTTGGTCCATACCTCGTTTATCAAAGATTCTTTAATGGCTCGCCCCATCGCCTTTTCTCCCCATCATTCCATTTCCTTGCTCTATGTTTGCTCCATATCGAGTCTGGTGTCAGGTCTTATATCAGCATCGAATTCATAGACAAAGATTTTCAATGACCTTTCAATGACGGCAAAGCCAATAATGACCTTTTCAATGACTATTTTAATGACCTTTCAATGACGGCGAAGCCAATGACCTTTTCAATGACTATTTTAATGACCTTTTCAATGACGGCGAAGCCAATAATGACCTTTTCAATGACTATTTTAATGACCTTTCAATGACAGCAAAGCCAATGACCTTTTTAATGACTATCTTATCTTTGTATTTACCTGGCTGATTTCGTACTATGATCTAACAATTATCTGACACATATTTACCAACCCGCACAAATAGCTTTCGGAACCAAACCGTATATAAATCAGGACTGGAAATCATATCCTTAGATATTTCACTATACGACAATATTTTACATTCCATCACCTCATCCTTGTTTAATTTGGGAAATTCATCCGAAATACCCACGAAAACATGGTCCAACTCATGCTCTGTCAACTCATTATCAAGGGGTTCTTTATAAATAAAGGTGAATATTTCTTTAAGTGGACAATCGATTCCCATCTCTTCTGTCAATCTTCTGTTGGCAGCTTCGAGGGATGATTCACCAGGATTTGGATGACTGCAACAAGTGTTGGTCCATAATCCGTTGGAATGGTACTTGCTGAAAGCCCTGCGTTGTAAAATCCAATCACCCTGCGAATTAACAATAAAAACAGACACTGCTCTATGAAGGAGGGCCTTCCGGTGAGCCTCCATCTTCTCCATAATTCCAATTTCATTATCCCTTTCATCTACGAGAATCACAAAAGTCTCGTCTGGCAAGGCATTTTTTGATGGACTATGATCATAAAGATTTGTCGAAACCATTGCATGCAGATTGATAAATAACACTTTTCAAACTATCTGCATAAACAACCATAAACTCCAAATGTTTATTGTATTGTTAGCCCCGAAAATATATGACGCAATATAACTATTATTTAAATTGGGAAATCCTTATTAACCCTTACAATTCTCTTTTTGATCTGCTGATCAATTACAATAGGAACTTTCTCCTCAATCACATTCGACGAATCCAACCCAAGTGCCTTCACATCATTAATACTTAACCTTCGGACAAAGTTATGAAGTGTCATAATAAAAATCTTGAGCGGTGGCAACTTGTAATCACTAATAAGGACCCTGTCAAGGTTAATATAAAGAAAATCAGCAGGTATGGAATGAGCCTTAAGCGATTCGTACTGACTGACCATACTGATTTCTCCACTCTTCACGAGATCTTCAATCACTTCTTTAAAATACAGATTAATTTTGCGTTCGATTTTAAAACCCAATCTGAAATCAACTTTAATCAGCACTCCAGGTATCATATGATGAACCACATACTCAAAAGTATTGGGAGTTTCAAGACTGTCGATATGGAGAAACCAATAAGTAGCTGCCCTTTTGGGATGCTTATTGAAAATTGAATACATAATTTTCGACTCAATCTGGTCAACCCGGTTTGCTTTAGTGATGTAAACCAGGTTAGTAGCTATTTTCGGAACAGAAGTATCACTACTGAGCGCCTTAAAGATATCCGGATCACTTTTAAAATTCACAAAGCTGATATATTGGTTCTTGATCTTCCTGCCAAAATACCAACCATACATGACCGTAAAGAAAACAATCGCCAGGGCAATCGTTAACCACCCGCCGTTTGTAAATTTATGGAGATTGGCATATAGGAACGTCCCTTCTATTGACAGAAATACAATCAGCATAAGGGAAATAAGAAAAGGATTCATCCTGCGTAGTCGCAAATGGAACGACAGCAGCAATGTAGTCATAATCATAGTGATAGTGATAGAGAGACCGTAAGCAGCTTCCATTCTCGACGATTCTCCAAAATAGATCACTACAAAGGTGCAGGCGATCCAAAGAAACCAGTTCACAAATGGAATATAAACCTGTCCTTTAATATCGGTCGGATACGAAATTCTGACTTTGGGCCAGATATTCAGCGAGACCGCCTCACTGATAATTGTATACGAACCACTTATTAATGCCTGGCTGGCAATTATCGAAGCTGCCGTTGCAATAAGTACCCCTGGAAGAATAAACCATTGAGGCATAATTACATAGAACGGATTGGCGCTGGTTATGGTGTCGAGATGGTGAATCAGATAAGCGCCTTGTCCGAAATAGTTGATAAGCAAAGTAATTTTCACAAACACCCACGAAATACGGATGTTTTTAATTCCGCAATGACCAAGATCAGAATATAATGCTTCTGCACCCGTTGTTGCGAGGAAAACCGCCCCCAAAAGCACAACAGCGTTCGGGAATGTGCTTATAAACCTTATTGCATACATTGGATTGAGTGCAGCCAAAACGCTTGAATCCTGAATCAAAAAATTCATTCCTAATATTGCAAGCATCGAAAACCAAATCAACATCACAGGGCCAAAAGCTTTTCCCATAAATCCTGTTCCAAACTGCTGGAAAAAGAAAAGACCGGATAAGATTGAAATCACCACAGGAACAACCAGAATATTGGGATAAATCAATCGTAAACCTTCAACAGCAGATGTAACTGTAATAGCAGGGGTAATTACACCATCAGCTAATAAAGCACTTCCACCGATCATTGTAAATATGGCCACCCAATTGTTTTTTCGTCGGATAAGTGCAAAGAGTGCAAAAATACCTCCTTCGCCGTGATTATCAGCCCGAAGCGTAATAATTACATACTTAACTGTAGTTTGCAGGGTAAGGGTCCAGAATATGCACGAGAGCGCCCCAAAAATTAGAAATTCGTTATATACGGTAGAAGCATTGATGACTGCCTTTATGGTATAAAGAGGACTTGTTCCCAGATCACCAAATACAATACCTAATGTGATGATTAAGCCAGCTGTGGTAACTTTACCAATTCCGGTATGTTGTTTATTCATAAAGACTAATCAATTATTCTATCTATTTTTTTGAAGAAAACACGGCAAAAATAATCACCTTTTAGAATATTTATCCTGCCAATTTATTGATCGCACTAGAAAAGTCAAATATTTATTTTGGCAAACAACATATCCAACTGGAATACTGCAATATATCGCATTTTAGATTTATATTAAATTATTAACAAGTGTTAAAAAAAGAGCCGGTTTCAATCGAAACCGGCTCTTCACACAGAAAAAAATCTGTTTATCTGATTATTTCACACCCCCCTAAATACGGAATAAGAACTTTGGGAACACGAATCCCATCAGGAGTCTGATAATTCTCGAGAATTGCAGCCACTATTCGAGGCAACGCCAAAGCACTGCCATTTAAGGTATGAGCAATCTGTGGCTTGGCACGCCCCTCTTCGCGAAAGCGAAGTTTTAACCGCGTAGCCTGAAAAGACTCAAAGTTTGAAACTGATGATACCTCCAACCACCGCTCCTGTGCTGCTGACCAAACTTCGAAGTCATAAGTAAGCGCAGAAGTGAATCCCATGTCGCCACCACACAGACGTAAAATACGATAAGGTAATTCCAGTTTTTCGACAAGTGTCTGTACATATGCAACCATATCAGTCAACGATTCATACGATTTATCGGGATGGGCGACCTGAACGATCTCTACTTTATCGAACTGGTGTAAGCGATTCAAACCACGCACATCTTTGCCATACGAGCCAGCCTCTCTGCGAAAACAAGCTGAATAAGCAGTTGTCTTGATCGGCAGATCTTTTGCTTCAACAATCACATCGCGGAAAATATTTGTAACCGGGACTTCGGCTGTAGGAATCAAATAGAGATTGTCAGTTTTGTCGTGGTACATTTGCCCCTCTTTATCGGGAAGTTGTCCTGTACCAAACCCCGAAGCTTCGTTCACAAGGTATGGCGGCTGAACCTCCTGATAACCATGTTCGCGTGCCTGATCGAGAAAAAAGTTGATCAACGCCCGCTGAATTCTAGCTCCATAACCTTTGTAAACCGGGAAACCTGCTCCTGCAATTTTTACCCCAAGCTCAAAATCAATTAAATCATATTGAGTGGCCAACTCCCAGTGTGGCTTAGCATCCTCGGGCAAAACAGGCATTTCTCCCCCTGTTGCAACGATTACATTATCCTCTGCTCCTCTGCCAACCGGAACCAGTGGCGAAGGAAGATTTGGAAGTAATACCTGTAGTTGAGCGAGTTCTGAATCAATGACATCAAACTCACCTTCTAAATTCTTGATCTGCTCCTTTAGTTCAACGGTCTTCTCTTTCGATGAATTGGCTTCCGAGGTCTTCCCTTCTTTAAATAGTTGTCCAATCTCTTTCGATAGCTGATTCATTTCAGCCTTTTGGGTTTCAGCCTCAATTTGTACCTCGTTGCGTCTTTTATAAAGAGCAATCACCTTTTCAACGATTGCACGGGCATCGAACCGCTTTACAGCGAGTCGCTCAATGACCTGTTCAGGATTTTCCTGTATAAATTTTAAATTCAACATATCTAATAATCTCAAATTCTTTACTTTGCGTTCTTTACGAAAAAATAATAAATCCATTTCACTGAGGGGCAGTTCTCAAATTCGTTTCATCGCCAACCCATTTTGGGAAACAAAAGTACAAATAAAAAATCTCCTGTTTCGTTACAACAGTAACAAAACAGGAGATTAATATCGTTTTCCTAAATCCGGATTTACTCTACAGATTTGAAAGGCAGAACAGAAACGTATGATTTATCATTTCTCTTCTTCTGGAACTCAACAGTACCATCAATCAATGCAAAAAGCGTATGATCTCTGCCCATTCCAACATTTACCCCGGGATGATGAGATGTTCCGCGCTGACGAATAAGAATATTACCAGCGGTAGCGGCTTGTCCACCATAAATCTTTACGCCCAGGCGTTTGCTTTCCGATTCGCGACCGTTCTTCGAACTACCCGCTCCTTTTTTATGTGCCATGGATAATCTTTTTTAAAATTTACGCTAAAATGTCAGTAATTTGAATTTGTGTCAGGTATTGACGGTGACCGTTTTTCTTCTTGTAACCCTTACGGCGTTTTTTCTTGAAAACGATTACTTTGTCACCCTTAAGATGCTTAAGCACCGTTGCAGTGATTTTTGCACCCTCAACAACAGGAGCACCAATACTGATAGCACCTTCATTGTCAATAAGTAATACTTTTTCGAAAGTTACATCAGCTCCTTCATCCTGCGGAAGGCGGTGTACGTAAACCTTTCTTTCTTTCTCAACCTTAAACTGTTGTCCGGCGATTTCTACAATTGCGTACATTCTTACAATTTATTTTTATTTGGGTCCGGAAGGCGGGAAACCTACATCTCCTCTTTTAGGGCCTACCTGAACAATTGGAGTGCAAAAGTAAACATTCTCATCTATAATACCAAACAGAGAACAGAAAAATTTCACAGAAAAGGATTTAGACGTAAAGACTAAAGAATAAACAATCGACCATAGAGGGGTGAATTGATCAAGCTATAATCTGAAAAATTTCCATTCCATGATTGCCAATTGAATGCGATACAGACTTTTCATTTTAGTTTAATAGTTAATTTAAAATATGATTTGAAGATAAAATAAACCAAGACCTATATAGTTTATTACCAGACCCTTTTCATAATATAAAGAATCCTGATAATAATTTCTGATTCACTGCTCAATTCAGTTTGATAAGAAATAAAAAACGTGGGGAATATTTACAAAACTATTGTTTGTCAAAAACTATGGTTTCTGCTACATCGCCAAAAGATGAAGAAGCGCTGGATTCGATAACCAGGTTACTACCATCCATTTTATAAACCTCAATGACAGTCATTTCACCGCCATCGTTCATGGGAAATTTAGTCGTAACTTTTAGTGAATTTTTATCTTCGGATAAAACTACAACCGATTTCTTTTGCATGTCCTGCCATCCCGGATTGATGCATTCTTTCCCGTCGAGGGTTAATTTGTCGTTGATCGTAAAATCCTGATCCTGAAAACTTACGTGCCTTTCCAAATTAAAATCATTGTCTTTTTGCACAACAATTAACTCTTTTGGAGCCATACTGTATTGTTCGTTCAATTTACTTTTTGAACTGTTCAATTTCCAATTTCCTGAGAAATCAACACCCTGTGCTGATAAAGTCCCTGAAATCAATAATGTAGCAAATAGAAATAAAAAGTTTTTCATAATATAAAAGTTATAAAAGGGGTAAAGTTTAAGCCATAAAGTTCAGAAAAAAACATATTAAATCAAGCATCTGCATAAAATAATTAATTAACACAAAATAATATTGCCTTACCAAACAAGCAAGTAATCGAAAAGGCAAAATGACGTATTCCTGTAATTGAAGCGTCCTCAAAATAGCGAAACAAAAAATGCCGCCAATTCACATAACCACAATAGCCAACTAAAGTTAAAGTATTAAATATCAGCCATTAGTTAATTTTCGTGACCAGAAGATTTGGTGGCAAAAAAAGCTTTTCAGGTTCAAATATCTGAAGCCAGAAATACAACATCTATTGATTCGCATTACTTAAACAGAGAATCAATGATGTTACATTATTTATTCAACATAGCAATAACCCAACTCAGCAAAATTTTCTCACCGCCTTCCTTATAAGTAATGGAAATAAATGTCATCCTTTGCCAATACGGGATTTGTAGACCTTCGAAGCACAGTGCACTTTTAATACATATCCTTTCGTAATTGAAACAAAATAGCCCCGATGGATTTGCTCCATATTTCCCTCGCACCTGCTCTATGTCTGCTCTATGTTTGGTTCTTATTTGGTCCATACCTCGTTTATCAAAGATTCGACTCGCCCCATCGCCTTTTATCCCCATCATTCCATTTCCCTGCTCTATGTTTGGTTCTTACTGAGTCTGGGGTCAGGTCTTATATCAGCATCGAATTCACAGACAAAGATTTTTAATGACCTTTTCAATGACGGCGAAGCCAATGACTTTTTTAATGACTTTTTAATGACGGCAAAGCCAATAATGACATTTTCAATGACGTCTTCCTGACCAATGACCTTAATGACATGCCGCCATTTCGCCTCACCACCCTATCTGCCGTTCTCGCTTCAGCACCCCTGTTTTCAACACTGACGCAAGTAAAATAAAACTTAATTTCAAAGGAACTAAATTTAAATATATATTTTAATGCACTAATATATTGCATCTAAATATTTACTATTATTGCATAGTACTACCCAGAGGTTTGCAAATGCGAAAAACAATTGATATTCAGTTTGAAGACAATCTCCCGATCCCTAAATACCGGCAGATTATTGATGCCATCCAGCAGAAAATCAAAGCGGGTGAGTTAAAGAAAGGCGATAAAATTCCATCGCTTAACCAACTCTGCAAACAATACGGACTTTCGCAGGACACGGTTCTAATGGCTTATAACGAATTGAAATCTAAAGGAATCATAACCTCACAAGTTGGGAAAGGGTATTATATTCAAAATGAAAATACTGATTTCAAGCATAAGGTCTTACTTGTTTTTGATCGGCTAACTGCCTATAAGGAAGAGCTATACGATTCATTTAAAGAGGCGCTGAAAAAGGATGGGAATGAGCAAATCTTTTTTCACCACAATAACCTGAAGATGTTTCAGACCATTATCGAAGGCGCTGTTGGCGAGTATTCCGAATATGTGATTATGCCGATTGATCAACCCGATGCGCTTTCTGTAATCGGTAAATTACCTGCCAGCAAGGTATTTATCCTCGATCAGGGCCGAAAAAAGTACAATGATCTTTATCCATATGTGTGTCAGGACTTTGAACGTGATATTTATAGAATTCTGAAAAGGAATACTCCCCTCGTAAGTAAATATCAAAGGATGGTCCTTGTCATTCGTCACCTGAAATCTCACTATAAAGATATTGCAACAGGATTCCGTGATTTTTGCAAACGGCATCCCATTATTTCTGAAGTAGTTAACGACATTAAATCCTTTGAAATAAAACCAGGCGATGCATTTGTTGTTGTCGACGATCGCGATCTTGAATTTCTGGTCCGTTATTCAATTGAGAAACAACTGGTTCTGGGCACAGATATGGGAATTATTTCCTATAACGAGGCCCCGCTCAAAGGAATTGTGGCTTCAGGAATTACGACCATCTCCACAGATTTTGCCCAAATGGGAAAAAGTATGGCGGAAATGGTGCTAAACGGCAAACGTGAAAAGATCGATAATCCATTCTTAATGTATGGCCGTCATTCATTTTAATAATCCCGACAATTATTCTGAAGAAATCAATCCAGCTATGAAGCATCTGAAAGTCATTAAGTCACCTGTTGAATTTCGGTTAGCCGATTACAATTTGAAGGGAAATTCAATTATCAATCAGGTAAGGAGAATAAAAGATTTGTCTGGCATTTTTCTTGATGAAGAAACGCTGAAAAAGATGAACGCCGAACTCATTGTTTATACGGTACAGGCCTGGATGCCGGTAGATGAGAGCACTCCGGGAGGACTTTACTTTGGCACTTCGACCATTATGCCAGGAAAAGTTGACAATGAATATTTTATGACGAAAGGTCATTTCCATGCTAAATCCGATAGGGCCGAATTCTATTGGGGTGTTCAGGGAAAAGGGATGCTTATTCTGATGGATCGCGAACGGAATACCTGGGCCGAAGAAGTCTATCCCGGCAGTCTTCATTATATTGGAGGAGAAATTGCTCATCGGTTGGCGAATATAGGATCTGAAAATCTGATAGTTGGCGCTTGCTGGCCATCTGATGCGGGGCATAATTATGACGAGATTGCCACGAATGGATTTTCGGCACGATTACTCGAGGTTGACAATATTCCGGTACTAGTGGAAAATAAAAACTGAAATATATAACACCACTTTCATACGACTAAAAATAAAGGACGAATTTCACAATTAAAACAAATGATTAACCAATGAGAAACAGACTATTTAATTACCTGACAATCAGCTTTATTATTATAATATGGCTGACATCGTCTATTTCGGTGGCTCAGAAGCCATCAAACCAAAACCTTGAAATTAATGAAGTTAAGGCTTTACCATTTTTGATGGAGAAAAACAATACGGAATTTCAACCGATTCTGGTGAAGGCAAAATTATCAGGAGATTCATGCATTGCGATTGCCTCCATCGAAGATAATGATCCCTTTACTCTTCATTTCAAAAAAGGAGAAAACAGTTTGGAAATTCCCTTAAAAGCAGTTACTGTTGAAAAGAATATCCAGCTAAAAATTGAATCCAAAGGGATACCTGCTTATCAAACCACAGTTCACGTACGACCTGTGAAAAAACTGGTGTGTTACCTTCTAAATCATTCACATACAGACATTGGCTACACCGAAATTCAAACTGCGGTTGAAGACAAACAGGTACAGAATCTTGTAAAAGGAATGGAAATTGCCAAACGAACTGCTCAATATCCCGAAGGCTCTCGTTTTGTCTGGAATGTTGAAGTAGGCTGGGCGGCTGATTTATACCTTAACCGGATGAACGAAGCCCAGAAGAAAGATTTTATTGATGCGGTTACACGTGGCGAAGTTGCACTAAACGGAATGTATCTCAATGTTTTAACCGGATTATGTCGTCCCGAAGAACTCTCGAGGTTATTTAAATTCTCTACCGAATTGGCAAAAAAATGCAAGGTTCCAATCACCGCCGCTATGACAAGCGACATTCCTGGTCAAACATGGGGAACAGTGACGGCCATGTCGCAGGCAGGGATTAAATATTTCTCAACTGCCCCCAACTATTTTGACCGTATCGGCGATATTCTCGTTAAATGGGAAAACAAACCATTTTATTGGGTGTCTCCGTCAGGAAAAGAGAAAGTACTGGTTTGGGTTCCGTTAAAAGGATACGCCTTATCGCATATGATCAAACAACTTTCGCCCGAATTTGTGGAAAAATTTGCCAATCAATTAGATAGCACAAACTATCCTTACGAGATTGCTCACCTTCGTTGGAGCGGACATGGTGACAATGCCGAACCCGATCCCGAAGTACCCGAATTTGTAAAAGGATGGAATTCAAAATACACCTATCCCAAATTTATTATCTCATCAACAAGTGAGGCATTTGAAGCATTCGAAAATAAGTTTGGAAGTAAACTTCAACAGGTAAAAGGAGATTGGACCCCTTATTGGGAAGACGGAGCAGGCTCCTCTGCCCTCGAAACAGGAATGAACAGGGCAAGTTCCGATCGACTGTCACAAGCGGAGGCTTTATGGGCCATGAAAGATCAGGCGAGTTATCCGTTTACCGACTTTGAGCAAGCGTGGAAAAAAGTATTACTCTACTCCGAACACACATGGGGCGCATGGTGCAGCCTCACAGATCCGGAGAGTAAAATGGCCAAAGAACAATGGGAAATCAAACAATCATACGCCCTCGACGCAGATAAACAATCACGTCAATTACTCGATAAAGCTTTACTTTTAAATGATAAAAACAGTAATTTTGGAGCAGCCATCGAAATATATAACACAAGTTCATGGCCCCGTTCTGAAATCGTATTGGTTCCTGCTTCTTTATCCAAAACAGGCGACCGCGTGTTGAATACTGATAAAAAACAAGTCCCTTCACAGCGACTTTCGACGGGAGAGTTGGCAATCCTTGTAAAGGCACTCCCACCCTACTCCTCAAAAAGATTTATAATTTCTAAAGGAAAAGCCTTTATAGAAGGCACTGTAAAAATTCAGGGAACCACCATTGATAATGGTCTCGTTTCGCTGCGAATCGATGCCCGGACAGGAGCAATCGCTGAATTAAAATCGGTTGCGACCAAAAACATCAACTTTGTAAACACTGCATCGGGCTATGGATTAAACGACTACGCCTTTCTTGATTCGGCTAAAGTAAATGACATAAAGAAAATAGATAAGGTACAAATATCCGTAAAAGAAAAAGGACCGCTTGTTGCGTCACTTCTTATTGAATCGGAAGCGCAAGGTTGTAACAAACTCATCCGCGAAGTCCGCTTAATGGCTGGACAGGAACAAGTTGAACTTGTAAACATCTTAGACAAAAAAAGGGCGCAAATAAATCCCAATCCCGGCGACTGGAAATTTGCTCAAAAAGGAGGGAAAGAAAGTGTTAACTTTGCATTTCCGTTTCAGGTACCCGACGGAATTGTTAAACTTGATGTCCCTTATGGTGTGATGCAGCCCGAAAAAGATCAGATTCCGAGCGCCTGTAAAAATTGGTTGACAGCAAGCCGTTGGGCTGATGTTTCCAATCAGGAAAATGGTGTTGCGCTGATCACGTTGGATGCTCCTCTTTTCGAAGTAGGTGGAATTACAGCAGTAATGCTTGGTTCACAAACCAATCCGGAAATTTGGAGGAAACACATCGAACCTACCCAGACACTTTTCTCATGGGCAATCAACAATCATTGGGGAACCAACTACAGGGCTTATCAGGAAGGGTTAATTACATTCCGCTATGCACTTTGGCCTCACAAACAATTCAGTGCAAACGAAAATTCACGTTATGCCATTGGATTAAGTCAGCCATTACTCGTAAAACAGGCTTCCGAAAATACGACGACAATGTCGGGCATTTATCCCGATCAGCCGCAGGTAATCGTAACTGCCTTAAAACCTTGCGACGACGGCAAAGGTAAAATGCTAACCCTCTTTAATTCATCCGAATCGTCTGTTAAAACCAAACTCGTTTCGGAAAAAAGTCCGATTCAACACGTTTGGCTGACGAACTCGGGCGAAGATAAAACGCAGGAAATAAATAGTAATATTGAGATCCCCGCATGGGGAGTTGTAATGATCAGGGTAGATTAACTGGCAGACTTCGTACTTTAAATAAGATTTGTATAATGTTTGAGTAATTCTTTCTGTATCATTGATTACAGAAAGGTTACTCAATGCCCCTACCCGGTTTATTGAAAATATATTTAAAGCAGTGAGTGAATTCTGCACAAGGCAA
Source organism: Bacteroidales bacterium (assembly GCA_015654795.1). Lineage (GTDB taxonomy): Bacteria > Bacteroidota > Bacteroidia > Bacteroidales > Prolixibacteraceae > JAAFHB01. Next base: position 62,074 of record JAATGF010000152.1, on the reverse strand, counting down.
GATATGATATTTGGAAACAGACATTTGAATATTCTATTTGCCTGATCGTGTCTTTAAAAACAAATAAACTAAAAATATGAATTATACAATTGCAATCGATTTAGGCGGGACAATCATTAAAATAGGATTGTTGAAAAGCGGTCAACTGATTGATCGGTCGGAAACCAAGGCACAATCGGCTTCGGGACTGAAAACACAACTTCCGGAGCTGGAGAAAGCGATTGACAAAATGCTTCAGGCCTATCAACTAACAACAGCTGATGTGTTGGGAATCGGCTTTTCTTTTGCCGGACTTGTCGATTCATCGAAGAACAAAATTCTTTCGACGAATCAAAAATATGACGATGGTCCTGATACCGATCTGGTTGGCTGGGCAATGGAAAAATGGGGATGGCCGCTTTTTGCAGAGAACGATGCAAGGATGGCGCTGCTGGGAGAATGGCAATTCGGAGCAGGGAAAGAATTTAGTGACTTGGTAATGATGACTATAGGAACAGGAATTGGTTCAGCTGTTCTTATCAATGGACAATTATTGAAAGGGAAACATTTTCAAGCCGGGAATCTGGGCGGACATTTTACGGTAAACCACAAAGGAAGTGCCTGTACCTGTGGTGGAAAAGGGTGTGTCGAAGCTGAAGCCTCTACGTGGCGCTTGCCTTCATTAGTAAAAGAACATCCTGGTTTTAATAATAGCGCTATGAAGGATGAGGAAGTGCTTGATTTTAAAGCGCTTTTCCATTATGCTAAGAACAATGACCTTGTGGCTAAAGAGGTGCTCGATCATTGTTTGTCGGTCTGGTCAGCAGGAATTATTACGATGATTCATGCCTTCGATCCGGAACTGATTATTTTGAGTGGTGGCATTATGAAAAGTGCACCATTATTTTTACCAATCCTACAGGAAAATGTAAATCAATTGGCCTGGACACCATGGGGAAAGGTAAAATTGGTTGAGGCCAGATTCCCTGATTCTGCTGCTCTTTATGGGGCAGATTATTTGGTAAGATCAACTGTAGGAAAATAGATAACCACATAGTCACATAGGAAACATAAAAAAACACCTAATGTGAACTATGTGCCTATGTGGTAATTAAAATAGAAGAATGAAGAAAAAATATTTAAATAAGCCATCAGAATTTAATACACTTCCTGTTGTTGAAGTAAAGAATGATCAGTTCAAGGTTATAAATGGTTGGGAAGCCATTTGCATCCGGTTAAACAAAGAAATCTCAACACTTGGAGGAAAGAAAAAAGTCGTGGTTATTGAAACCTATCAGGGTGTAATTCACGAGGAACTGATTGCCAATTTGAAAAATGGATTGACTTACTCTCGATTTATCCAGGCCGAAGACTTTATGTTGCCCGAAGAAGAGATCAAAGAACTTGTGTTTCAGGATGTAACAAATGATCGTATTTTTGGATTCCTGACACGTTTGACGATGAGTCCTTTTTTTGATCCTGATAAAGTTTCTGCATTTCAGGCTAAAATTGAATCTGAAGACGAAGGTGTGATTGTGATTTATGGTTGCGGAGCGGCAATTCTTTGTCCAAAACCTGATTTCCTTGTCTATGCCGACATGGCCCGTTGGGAAATTCAGTTGCGGATGCGGCAACATCTTGTTGATAATCTGGGCGTAAGAAACCGCGACACCACCGATTGGATGCTGCTCTACAAACAAGGCTTTTTTGTGGATTGGCGGGTTTGCGACCGATTGAAAAAGACATTGTTTGATAAATGGGATTTTTTGCTCGACACGAACAAAATAGGTCAGCCTAAGATGGTTGAAGGAAAAGCGATCCTTGACGGATTAAAAATTGCAACCAATCGTCCGTTTAGTGTAGTCCCGTTTTTTGATCCGGGGCCATGGGGAGGGCAATGGATGAAAGAAGTTTGTAATCTTGATGCCTCTGCTCCGAATTACGCGTGGTGTTTTAACTGCGTACCCGAAGAAAATAGTTTGTTACTAAAGTTTGGTGACGATGTGATTGAAATACCGTCGATCAATTTAGTATTTCTCCATCCGCAGGAATTGTTGGGTGGTCCGGTTTACGGACGTTTTGGCGATGAATTCCCGATTCGGTTTGATTTTCTGGATACGATGGAAGGGGGACATTTGAGTTTGCAGGTCCATCCGCTCACTGAATATATTCAGGAGAAATTCGGAATGCATTATACTCAGGATGAAAGCTATTATATGTTGGATACTGAGGATGATGCGATTGTTTACGTTGGTTTGCGGGAAGGTGTAAATCCGGAAGAAATGATGGCCGATCTGGAAGAGGCGCAGGCCGGAGGAAAACCATTCGAAGCAGAAAAACATGTACAGACATGGCCGATAAAAAAGCACGACCATGTACTTATACCCGCCGGAACCGTGCACTGTTCAGGGAAAAATAGCATGGTACTCGAAATCAGTGCCACGCCCTTTATATTTACCTTCAAATTGTGGGATTGGGGACGTTTGGGAATGGACGGAAAACCGCGGCCTATCAATATAGAACACGGCAAACCTAATATTCAATGGGATCGGACTACAAAATGGACAAAAGATAATCTGATCAACCATGTTAGTGTAGTCGCCGAAGGCGATGGCTGGATTGAGGAGAGTACCGGGTTGCACGAACGGGAGTTTATCGAAACACGCAGGCATTGGTTTACGAAAAAGGTTGAACATCATACCAATGGCGGTGTTCATGTGATTTGTCTGGTTGAAGGCGATGAAGTGATCGTTGATAGTCCTGAGAATAAATTTGAACCGTTTGTTGTCCATTATGCTGAAGTTTTTATTGTTCCGGCCAAAGTTGGAGCATATATAATCCGCCCTTTCGGAACAAGCGAAGGCAAAAAATGCGGAACATTAAAAGGATATGTGAGATTTTAAAAAGATATTGAAACACAACGTTATGCGGCTAAATCAATAAAATGAAATTTTACCCGGGATTTGATATCAGACCTACTACCCAACCAATGGGTTTCGAATACGGACCAAATGTTTTTGGACCTGTAGTTGAAAATCGTACGCTCGATTCTATTCGTAAAAGTTTGCGCGATCCGAATTGTTCAGGTCCTGATCCTGTTTATTCCATTGCAATGGACGTCGGAAAATCGGAACACCGCCACCAACTAATTCAACATCACCTGTTGTATGGTGCAGTGACCTATGCCTCTGGCCGTTTGGGCGATGAGCCAGTTCGGAGTCAGGGACATATTCATAAGATTTCGCCTTTCTCAGGTTGGTCGACTCCCGAAGTATATGAAATATGGTCGGGAAAAGCGATTATTTATATGCAGGAAACCACTGAAGATCAACCGGGGAGATGTTTTGCCGTTGTTGCTTATCCGGGTGATATTGTGATTGTTCCTCCCAACTGGACACACGCCACTATTAGTGCCGATTCGGAACAACCACTATCTTTTGGCGCCTGGTGTGACCGTGAATATGGATTTGAATATGAAGCAATTCGGGCACATAAAGGTTTGGCTTGGTTTCCGGTTATTTCGGAAACCGGAGAAATTGAATGGCGTAAAAATCCGAATTATCAAGATTGTGAATTGATTGTCAAATTCCCGGAAATATATTCACAATTTGACATCCAACCTGGGAAATCCATTTATACGCAATTTGAAGAAAATCCACTAAGGTTTGAATTTGTACCTCAACCGCAAATCGTTGCCGAAAAATGGAAAGGATTTTTACCCTAATCTATTGATATTTAATTATCATTTAATATATTTACAGTGGCCAACAAATTGAACAAGACAATTCATATTATCATTTCTTGTGATTTTCTTAAAAATATATATTACTGTAAATAAATTAATTATGAAAAAGACTTTTCTATTTACACCGATCTTTATTTGCTTTTCACTATTGGTTTCTGCTCAGGCAAGTAAAGTTTCCGACAATTTAACGGTTACAAGCAAGATTCTTAAAAGCGAACGGAAATATTCCGTTTACCTGCCTGCGGGTTACGAAACTTCGCAACGAAGTTATCCTGTGCTCTATTTATTGCATGGAGCGACTGATAATCACACTGGTTGGGTGCAATTTGGGGAAGTACAGCAAATTGCAGACAAGGCGATTCAGGATGGAACAGCGACCGCTATGGTTATCGTAATGCCTGATGCCGATACGGGCAGGATGGGATATTTCAACAGTATCGGAGGTGACTGGAATTACGAAGACTTTTTCTTCCAGGAGCTTATGCCCACAATTGAAAAGACTTACAGGATAAAAGCGGAAAAGCGTTATCGCGCAGTTGCTGGTTTGTCGATGGGTGGAGGAGGGACATTTATGTATGCCTTACATCATCCCGAATTATTCTCATCGGCCTGTCCGTTAAGTGCTTATATCGGACCACTGAGTATTGAGGAGGCCAAGACTCGTATGGCTAAGAGTGATCCCGGAATTACTGATGAAGCTCAGATTAAGGCTTATTTCGAAAAGCATAATGCACTGAGCCTCATCAACCTGATACCTGATGATCAAAAGAAAGCGGTTCGATGGTATATCGACTGCGGCGATGATGATTTTCTTTACGAAGGCAATTGCCTTATCCATATCGCCATGCGCAAAAAGGAGGTTCCTCACGAATTCCGGGTTCGCGATGGTGCTCATAACTGGACTTACTGGCGCGAAGCCTTACCAACAGTTTTAGAATTTGTATCCGAGACTTTTCACCAAAAATAAAATTGTATTTCAGGATAAAGACAAATAAAGGGGATCACGACAGAATTCCGGGGGAAAGATATTTAAGAATGCATAATAAAATGGATTTGAACACGGATACAGGTTTCATGGAGATCCGGAAATGCAGATTATGAAACGCTAAATTCCCATTAAATTGTCACCGAAAAAAGGAACCCGATTTTGGTACGAGAAAGGTACGGAGTTGGTACGGACCAGGTACGAAGGAAGTGGGGTGCCTTTATCGATACGATAAAAGTACTGAAGATTGGGATCATCCAGATCAATTTAAACTGAGAGGCCGCCAGAGGCCATGAGAGGCCGCGAAAGAGTTAACCGAAATAACCCAGACAATTGACTTTTAATGATAAAAAACTCCATAAACAAATTTTAGGACAGGTCAAATCCCCCAACTTTTCAGCTTGATCCAATAAAGGCTGCCCGACTTATTGGCAGCCTTTATTTGTCTTGCCAGAAATGATTTATTGTTTCTTTAATAAATCCCTTATTTCAGTCAATAATTTCTCCTCATTCGAAGGTTCAGCGGGGGGAGCAGGAGCCGGAACCCCTTTTTTGTTCATGGAATTTATTAATTTAATCATCATGAAAATCGAAAAAGCGATGATCAGAAAATCGATGGTCGCCTGAATAAAATTGCCGTAATTGAGCGTAACAGCCTGCGATACAACTTTGTCAGCCTCCATCACTTTATTCTTAAGAATAATCTTTAGTCCGGTAAAATCTGTTCCACCCAGTAGTACTCCAATCGGAGGCATTAACACATCAGCGACAAAAGAGGATACGATTTTTCCAAAAGCACCTCCAATAATCACACCGACTGCCAGATCAACTACGTTTCCACGCATGGCAAATTGCTTGAACTCGCTTAACATTCCCATAATGAATCAGTTTTAAGGTTTATATACTACAAATATAACGACTTAACCTAAAAATAAGTTTCAGCAAATGCGAAAATCTAAAGAAAACAGTGTATTCTATAAATAGGGTCTGCTGAAAAACTCGAAGAAGGTTAGAAAGACCTCAGAGCGGTCATATATTTATAGAAAATGATGATTAAAAAGTTGTTCAGCCCCGTAGGGATTGAATATCCGCTCGTATGATCCATTTTTTATAAAAATTTTATCACTCTTGGATATTTTTTTGAGTGACTGAAAATTTCAAGTGCAAGCTTTTTTCGATGTTCCTGGTAAAATGCTTGCACTTCGTTCTTGTGATTCGCCTTTATACTATTAATTATCAGCATTTAAACCCTTTTTCAGCAGACCCTAAATAATTAAATATTGTCTTGTTTTATTAATAAAATTCAGATAGTCACTTCATAATCTTCATTTTGCACAACTTTACCAATGAGATCATCTGGTTGGTTCCAATTATACCTTTTGACTAAAGCGTTCCAACTAAATTCTGCCTGGCAAAACAGTAAGTGCTGGAAATAAAATAATGTCATATTTATAAAAGCGGGAAAGGGAGATAGGGCGAAAATGGCGATTGGGCGGCATTGTCATTAAGGTCATTAAAATAGTCATTGAAAAGGTCATTGGCTTCGCCGTCATTAAAAAGGTCATTGAAAATCTTTGTCTATGAATTCGATGCTGATATAAGACCTGACACCAGACTCGATATGGAGCAAACATAGAGCAGGGAAATGGAATGATGGGGAGAAAAGGCGATGGGGCGAGTCATTAAAGAATCTTTGATAAACGAGGTATGGACCAAATAAGAACCAAACATAGAGCAGGTATAGAGCAAACATAGAGCAGGTACGAGGGAAAAAGGAAGCAAATCAATCCGGGCTTCGGAAGTTCACAAATCCGGCATTGACAAAAGACGACATTTATTTATTCCCATTACTTATTAATGCTAATCAATTTTATTACTGTTTAAAAACTGAAGCAGTTTTTGCCCGATTTCTTCTGCCGAAGGTAATAATGCCCGATATTCGATTGGCAATGTGCTGCTTGTATTATAGGTCGCAACGCCAATTGGTAATGTTGAGGTTTTGAGCGAATATTCGACTATGGTTCGGTTTTTGCTTTTGCAAATAATAATACCAATAGCCGGATTTTCATGAGGTAATTTTACCGTATCGTTTAAAACTGAGAGATAAAACTCTATTTTCCCTTTGTGTTCGGGTTCGAATTCGCCAATTTTAAGATCAATAGCAATGAGACTCTGCAGTTTGCGATGAAAGAGCAATAGGTCAATACTATATATCTTGTCACTCACATACAACTTATACTGATTTCCTACGAAGGTAAAATCAGAACCCATCTCCAATAGAAACTGACGAATATTCTTAATCAGGGCTTGCTCCAATTCGAATTCCGAATGTTCGTTGGCAAGTTCCAGAAAATCGAATGTATAATGATCTTTAACCGCCAAATATGCCTGGTTTTTAATATTTTCGGGTAATGCCATATCAAAATTGGTTTGATTGAGCAAGTATTTTTCAAAGGTCTTGTTCTCTACCTGATTGATCAATACATCCTTCGTCCAACCGAATTTTTTGGTTGCCAATATATAAAATTGTCGCTCCTGATCGTTCTTGCATTTTGAAAGAATGACTAAATGTTTTGTCCAACTAATTTCTCCAACCAGTGGTTGGAGATTTGCATCTGCGTGATATTCATTGTAAAACTGAACCATATACCACAAATTAGTCGTAGAAAAACCACCCATATTGGGAAATTCTGATTGCAACTCTTTTGACAAAGTCGGAACAATTGCCTTCCCCCATCCAATGGCCTGCTTTTCAGATATAGCCTTGCCTAAATCCCAGTAAAGCCTGGTTAAATGCACATTAACGGCCTTCAGCGCTTCGTACTGAGCAGCTCGTACTTTTTCTTTGATATCAGCAATAAACTGCCTCACATTTATTTCCAGTTCCATGTCGTACTCATTTAGGGTTAGAAATTTCATAAAGGTTATTAATACCTAATCAGTTATCAACGATAAAGTTAAAAAATAACTGCCACAATTCAAAATCCGGAAGTAAAATATTCAAATAGCATTCACAATTAGATGGTGTGCGAATCAATTTTATTTCCCGATAATTTTCTGAATCTCGTTCAGTTTATTGAGTGCCTCCATGGGGGTGAGGTTATTGACATCAAGATTTTTGATTTCGTCCCTGATTTGTTTTAGAACCGGATCGTCAAGCTGGAAAAAACTGAGTTGAAAACCCTCACGCATTTCGGCAAGATCTTTTACCCTTTTGGCAGGAAACTCCTTACGGTTCGTCTTTTCGAGTTGTTTGAGTATTTCTGTTGCCCTATTTACAACACTTTTAGGCATTCCAGCCATCTGTGCCACATGAATCCCAAAACTATGATTACTGCCACCACGAACCAATTTGCGCAGGAAAATCACTTTATTTCCCACCTCTTTTACTGTGACATTGAAATTCCGTACCCTACTGAACGATTTCTCCATCTCATTCAACTCGTGATAATGGGTTGCGAAAAGGGTTTTTGCCCGGCCTTTGGGATACTCATGTATGTATTCAACAATTGACCAGGCAATCGAGATGCCGTCGTAAGTACTTGTTCCACGGCCTAACTCATCAAGCAAAATCAAACTTCGATCCGACATATTATTCAGGATACTCGCCGCTTCGTTCATCTCCACCATAAAAGTCGATTCGCCGAGTGAAATATTATCCGAAGCTCCTACACGTGTGAAGATTTTATCGACATACCCAATTTTAGCCGATTCTGCGGGAACAAACGAACCCATCTGGGCCATTAATACAATCAAGGCCGACTGTCGCAACAAAGCCGATTTACCGGCCATATTCGGACCGGTTATAATAATGATCTGCTGGTCTTCGTTATCAAGAAGAACATCGTTTGTAATGTATTTTTCGCCGATCGGAAGCGCCCGTTCAATCACCGGATGCCGGCCATCCTTAATATCTATAACTTGTGAATCATTGACTTCAGGCCTGTTGTACTTATTCTCCAGGGCAACTGTCGCAAATGAGAGCAGGCAATCGATCTGTGCCAAAACTGAGGCATTCAACTGAATAGCCTGAATATATTCTGTCAACGCTGATACAAGTTCGCCAAACAAACGAATTTCAATGGCAAGGATCTTTTCCTCAGCGCCTAAGATTTTCGACTCGTAATTCTTTAGTTCCTCAGTAATATACCGTTCCGCACTGACAAGTGTCTGTTTGCGAATCCAGGTTTCGGGAACTTTATCCTTATGGACATTCCTAACTTCAATATAATATCCGAAAACGTTATTAAAAGCGATCTTCAATGAAGTAATCCCAGTATTGATGATCTCGCGTTCCTGCATTTTCTGAAGGTAATCTTTACCCGAGAAGGCAAGATCACGCAATTCGTCCAATTCATCCGAAACACCCTTTGCAATTACATGTCCCTTCACAATCATCATGGGAGGATCGGGAAAAATCTCTCGCTCAATCCGATCCTTGATGGTCTGGCATAAATTAAGCTGTTCGCCAAGGCGGATAAGAACCCCATTCCCGGAGGCGGCGCATAATTCTTTAATCGGACCAATCGCATTTAGCGCAACTTTCAGCTGAACTACCTCACGTGGGTTCACACGCCCGACTGCCGCTTTTGAAATAATCCGTTCCAAATCTCCAATATGCCGAAGCTGCTCTTCAATGTTTCCCTTTAATTCAGCATCCTGAGTAAATTTCTGAACAACATCAAGCCGGTCGTTGATCCGATGAATATCTTTTAACGGAAGAGCAACCCAACGTTTCAGCAACCTTGCTCCCATCGGGGAAATCGTCTGATCGATCACCTGAACGAGTGTCTTCGCCCCTTCGTTAATCGTATGAAATAGTTCAAGATTACGAACTGTAAAACGGTCAAGCCACACATACTTATCCTCTTCAATGCGCGAAAGCCCGGAAATATGCTGAAGATGTGAATGTTGCGTGAAATCAAGATAATGAAGGATGGCTCCCGACGCAATAATCCCCAACTGTAACGATTGTACGCCGAACCCTTTAAGCGATATCGTTTCGAAATGACGAAGCAATCTATCGTTGGCCGCATCTTCTGTATAAACCCAATCGTCCAGTTTATAAGTATAGAACTTACTTCCAAATAATTCAACAAAGAGTTTCTCCTTTCCCTTTTGAAAAAGCACCTCTTTAGGCTGAAAGCTATTCAGTAATTTATCAATGTATTCAAACGATCCTTCGGCTGTAAGGAATTCACCTGTTGAAATATCGAGGAAGGCAACTCCTGCCATTGTTTTTTCGATGTGAACCGAGGCAAGGAAGTTGTTCTCGCGATGTTCAAGAACGTTGTCGTCGATTGAAACCCCCGGCGTGACAAGCTCGGTAATTCCCCGCTTAACGATATTCTTGGTTAGTTTCGGATCTTCGAGCTGTTCACAAATCGCAACACGCTGCCCCGCCCTTACCAATTTGGGGAGATACGTATCGAGCGCATGATAAGGAAAACCGGCCAATTCTACGAAACTGGCAGAGCCATTGGCACGACGGGTAAGTGTAATTCCCAAAATACCAGATGCTTTAATGGCGTCTTCCCCGAATGTTTCGTAGAAGTCACCCACACGGAAAAGCAATACCGCATCGGGGTATTTATTTTTAACCGCATAATATTGTTTCATTAGCGGTGTCTCGGCGTATTTATTCGGAAGTTGTGTCAAAGCAGGTTTATAAATATTTACTCTTGCAAACAAAGATAAGACAATCGAATGATCAAAAAAGATTTCTGACCGAAGTTTTTAATAAAGTAAAAATAATGAAGTTTTCACTTTCAACTCAGGCAATATTCTTCTTTTCGAAAAAGCTCAATTTCAAACTACTGAACGAACGCATTAAAATACTCAGGCAAAGCGGCACTACCAGCCAATGAAAAGTTTGTGGAAGGAATATCATCGTAACCAGGAATAATAAAACACTTCCCGCGGTAAATTTTAAATACCATTCGAGTTTTGGCTGTAAAGCGGGGACTAACCAGAGGAAAGCAAAAATAAAGTGGGTCGGCAATGCCCAAACCAGGTTAAGGTTCCAGCCTGTGGCCTCTGAAATCGAAATAAAACAAAGGAAACTTAATAGTATTCCGGCAAAACCAGTCGAAAAGAAGACAAGAAAATCAAGCCAGAACATCCGCTTTTTTCTTCGAAATTCAATAAAAGTAAACACCCCAACAATCAGAAAGAAAAGATTAACAACAACGGCGGGAGAAGTAAGACTAAAACCTGACGGGATCGGCTTTGCTTCAAAAAGAGTAGTCCGGGGCAATGCAAACGGCACTCCTGCCCCATCCCTCATTAGCTTAGCATTAGCCATACTATTCATAAGATAATCAGGAAGAAACATCTTCTGGGAATAGGTTGTTATTCTATCCGCAGGAATGCCCAGCGCCAGTTTAATCCCGAAGCCATTCCAGCTATTTCCCGGCACACATTCATCGACTAAATCGCGAAAACTCTTCTTTGTATCCTTAGAAATATCGTATTGAATTTGGTGATTTACACATTTTTCCAACTGATCTCGAACACGTGTGGAACAGTTATCAGAAAAATGGCGGTAACGATAAACACGGTTTTCCTCTTTCGCATTTTCGATCAATGCATCAAAAAGAGATTGCTTTTCGGACTGCGAAATATTTAAAACCTGCTCATAAACAGATCGTTGCTCTTCACGATAAGAAGCCATGAAGGATGGCATACGTTCCCCTGCAAGGATATAATCGGTCTCCCCCATGGCAAATCGCCATGCAAAATGGGGGGCACCAAAGCTAAAAACCCCATAGTTGAAAACAAAATCAATTCCACTTTGCGGATCATTGATTCGGATAGCGCTATGGCCAAAATAAGAATAAATTTCATCCCCGGGGGCACAGGTAAGCAATGAAATCTGAGATTCGGGTGAGAGTTGGGCAGAATACGCCTTTGGAAATAAGATCAGCAAAAATATAGCCAGGAGTGCCAACGTTTTCATTGGGATTTCTTTTGATTTTAGGCTCAAAAGTAACAATTAAGTAATTAGAATAATCAGATGTCCTGTTTGTTCCAAAATTTACTTTTCGTGCCTATCCACATTTAGTATTCAATATACATTCTCCCTACCGGGGTAGAGGCTTTGTGTAAATCATTGCTGTAACAAGTGATAAGAGCTTATTCAAATTACGACGAAGGTATAGCTAAAATAGCGGGAAGATGGAATGCAATGATTTTACTATGGCAATTATTTATCTGCCACGGATGAAGAATATCAGAATTCTCAAATAGTTGGGTCAATCTTCGGAAATCAATGCCACGCGCCCAAAATAGCGCCCATTATCGTATAACTGCAAATATCGTAACCGGCATGGATCAGGTAATGTTTTAGCGTATAATTCTCAAATAGTGTGGTATTTGCCTTTGATGCGGAAATCCAAACAATTGAAACCATCGCACCCATCCCTGCTCCTGACAGCCAGGTCGATGCCGGAGTAATGAAAAAGGCCATGCCTAAAGCCGCAATAAAAGCAAAGGAGAGTGAAAGAAAAGCCATCAGCCTGAGCGAGTGACCTTTCCGAAAATCAGCTTCGGTAAACCCATTTTCGTGCATCCAACTTTTTCCAAGGATAAGCGGGGAATACCAAAAGCTTCCGATGACTACTTTTGTAAAAGCAGCAATCAAAACGGCCCAGAGGTTAATATCTTGAAGAGATGCCATCGAATTTCATTAAAATTGTTATAAACATATTAACAAAAAGCATACCTGAATGTTTCAAAAAGCGGGATAATAAGGTGAGGTAAGCGTTTTGTAAGCCTCAGTGTAACATCCGTTTTCATCCAGTATCACTAACTCATTTTCAACAGGATAACCTGGCTCTACTGTAAATTCCAGTAAAATACGTTTCGGAGACCGACCCGATTTGGGGATTACTTGTGTTTGTTGACGGAGATAAAATCCGGCAAGACGGGCGCTTTCCCTAAAATCGACAGAACTCAAAAAAGGAATAATAATGCAAAATCGGCCTGTATTGGAAAGCAATTTCCCGGCTCCAATAATCAGCTGATCGAAAGAAAGCAGGTCATTGTGGCGAGCAACAGAAAGAGCCTCATTCCTGGTTTTTAAAGAATTGACAAAGAAAGGCGGATTACTAATGATCAAATCGTAAGGTTCGCATGGTAAATTGGCAAACACCTGGAAATCGGTATTGTATACTTTAAGCCGATCACTCCAAGGTGATTGTTCAAAGTTAAACTTCGCTTCCTCACATGCCCGTTCATCAATTTCGACAGCATCAATTATCGCATCCGAGCGTTGCGCAAGCATCAGTGCGATCAGTCCGGTTCCCGTTCCAATATCGAGAATCCGTCGGTCCTCATTTACAGGAGTCCAGGCTCCAAGAAGAACTCCGTCCGTGCCAACTTTCATGGCAGATTTGTGCTGTTCTATCCTGAATTGTTTGAATTCAAACCAGTTATTGCGTCCCATTATTAAACTTCTTTCTAATCTTCGCTTCAAAATCAAAATTTCTCAAACGCACCCAATCCAAATAATGCGAAATCATACTTCACAGGATCGGTTGGATCAAGGAGTCGTAAATTGGCGGTCAATTCTTCCACCGCCTGCCAATCATTTTGGGTCCGTTTTAGCAATCCCAATTTCCGGGCAACGCTTCCGGAATGGACGTCTAATGGCATCATCAAAGCGGAAACCGGAATAGAATTCCATAAACCGAAATCCACTCCACAAGCTGATGACCGGACCATCCAACGCAAGAACATGTTAATCCTTTTTGCCGATGAGCCTTTGTCAGGATTCGCAATATGTTTTTCCGTACGATGCTCCGGATCGAACGAAAGAAAGCGTTCGCGAAAATATATGATGGCAGATTTCGCTGTTCCATCAATAGAAAAGCCATCTGAAAACAATTTTTCAAGCCCTCCATGTTCACGATAGATCGATGAAAGCGCTGTCATAAAATAAAAACAGTCTGTTCCGTTGAATGTACGGTGAACAAATGATTCGAAGCGTTCAGGATCGTCAATCGCAGTCCGGGTCAAAAACTCGTAAGGTTCACCATCCATTAAGTGGACCAATTTATTGGCATTCCGAATGATCGTAGGGCGTTGTCCCCAAGCAATTGTAGCTGAAAGGAACCCAGCAATTTCAATATCCTCCTTACGTGAGAACTGATGTGGAATTGAAATGGGATCAACCGCAATAAAATTCAGGCAATTGAACTGATTATACTTTTCGTCGAGGAAATTTTTTAATTCGGAGGGAATCATAAATACGGGCAGTTGAAAAAACAATGATTATATACCAGGAAGCAATTACAGTTCAACAACGCCATCCCTGATATGGATCATTCTGTCAGACATTCCGGCAAAATGTTCGTCGTGAGTAACAATGATAAAGGTCTGCCCGAATTTTTCGCGAAGGTTGAAAAAGAGGCGGTAAAGCTCTTCCTGGTTATGAGAATCAAGATTTCCTGAGGGTTCGTCGGCTAAAATAATTGCCGGATTGTTGATCAATGCCCGAGCAACAGCAACCCTTTGTTTCTCACCACCTGAAAGTTGCGAAGGCCGATGATCGAGGCGATCGGTCAATTCGAGGATCTGAAGTAATTCTTTTGCCCGTGATTCAACCTCTTTACGGTTTCGCCGCGCAATATATCCTGGTATACAGACATTTTCGAAAGCAGAAAATTCGGGCAATAAATGATGAAACTGAAATACAAACCCAATCTCCTTATTTCTGAAGCGGGAAAGTTCATTTTCATTAGATGCAAAAACGTCTTTTTGATTAATCCAAACCTTACCGGAATCAGGTTTTCCAAGCGTCCCAAGAATTTGAAGCAAAGTAGTCTTCCCTGCCCCACTCGCCCCGACTATCGAGACAATCTCCCCCTTCGACACCTGAAGCGAGATTCCTTTCAAAACCTGAAGGTCGCCAAACGATTTAACAAGTAACTCGGCTTTAAGCATCTATCTGGGTTAAACGTATAAAATAGTGACTATAAATTAATCCTTCAGTTCATCCTCAATTTTACGCTTGACATCAGAACCTCCCTTTTCAATTTTTTCGGAAATATTGGTAAAATCCTGCTTAATATCAGCTGTTTGATTTTCAAACTCCCGTTTGAGATCACCTGTTGCTTTATTGAATTCACGCAACCCTTTTCCGACAGTGCGTGCCAATCCGGGAATGGCGTCCGCACCAAAGAATAGCAGTGCGAAGAAAACCACAACCATTATTTCACCGCCACTGAAAAATAGTACTATATATCCCATTTCGATTTGCTTTTTGACAAAGATACAATTTTGAATAATGAATGATGACTTTGAATCAAAGATTTTTAAATCTTCTTTAGTAAATATTCAAAGATTCAAAACCTCAGATTAATCTTTATTGGCTCTATGACGTTTGGTGTAAATAGATGACTTTTAGTTATCTATTAAAGACTAAAATATCTATTGAAATGAACTTTATGCTTTAAATCTAATATAGTTATTTGTCTGAATATAGATAAGGAAAATGGAATGATGGGGCGCAAGGGCGAAAAGGCGATGGGGCGGCATTGTCATTAAGGTCATTAAAATAGTCATTGGCTTCGCCGTCATTGAAAAAAGTCATTAAAAATCTTCGTTTGAGAATCCGATGTAGATAAAGGACCTGATACCAGACTCGATATGGGCCAAACATAGAGCAGGGAAATAGAATGATGGGGCGCAAGGGCGAAAAGGCGATGGGGAGAAAGGGAGATTTATCTAAAGAATCTTTAATAAACGAGATATGGACCAAACAAGAACCAAACATAGAGCGGATATAGAGCAGGCATAGAGCAAGTGCGGTCCGTTACCGAATAAAAACAGGTTATAAAGAGTCGTGGAGAACTGCAGATCGCCTTGTTGAACTTCCTGTATTCTGGGTACCGGTTGTATTGATAATGGCAGCCCTCATTTTGCATCCGGAGCTACATACGTTTAATCCCCTTCAGGATTTTAAGGTGGCTGGCTGAACAATTTGTGACAATAAAACAAACTCCCGTATGTAATTTAAAGTCACAAGATAATTGCTGATAATCATACGAGTTACAAGGATATTTGTCGCAATAAAGTCACAAAATAAGCAGATTTCCCGTGATTTTTTGTGCGACTTTAACTATGACTTTGTTTATTAAAATATTCATATGAAATTTCAGAGACAGATCGATAGTTTGTGACTTTATTGTGACTTTAGCTGTGACATTATTTACTAAAATATCTGTATAATATTCTGATTATTAGTCATATATGATGGTGTAGGTTGTGACTTTAACTGTGACTCCAGAAATTAAGGCGGTGAGCTTCTAAAAATTAGTTTCACCATACGATTTTATTTTTGGACTAAAGTTGCAAGTTGTAAATGAGCTATAATCGAATAAAAAATTCCCCCAACAATGTCATGTGATCCCTTTTAATCGAAAAATACGGCTTACTTATGGATCAAACTGAAATGTTTTTGGGAAAAAATTATAAAAAAAAAGAGCAAAGCTTTGTCCATCTTTGTCCATCTCCGTCCATTTCAATAAAAGTTAATCCGGACTATACGTTTTTTCCTTACCTTTATCGTATCGATAAAGGCTCCCACTTCCTTCGTATTTGGTCCGTACCAACTCCGTACCTTCCTCATACCAACTTCGGGCTCCTTTCGCTGGTGACAATTTTATGGGTATTTAGTGCTCCATAATCTGTATTTCCGGACCTCAATGAAACCGGCATCCGTGTTCAAATCCATTTTACTATGCATTCTTAGATATCTTCCCCCGGAATTCTGTCTTGATCCCTTACTATGAATTTTGTTGTACACCCTTCAAATTTTAGAATTTTTTTTATAAAGTTTTTTGTCATATATTTGCAAAACTATTTTAACGGGTAATCGTTTATAGTTTCATATGAAGAAGTTTTTATCCATATCATTTTCATTGCTCATCCTGCTTTCGGTGATGCATCTTACCATCTCAACACATTATTGTGGTGGTAGAGCTGCAGCTTCCAAAGTATCTGTTTTGGGTGCGGTGGCTTCATGTGGTATGGAGAGTTCCGTTGATCAGTGCCATTCACCCGGGAAGCATATCAGTTCTCACTGCTGCACAAACAAGGTTTCAGTTTTTGCTGTAGAGAACAATTATGCCCCTTCGTTTTCTGATTTTAAAGCTTTTTCGCAAAACATTTTGCAGGTTTTTGATATTCCTGTAGATTCACAGATTCATACCTTATCAGCTTTAAGTCTTATTTGCACAAATGTCAGTCCGCCAGGTAATTTTATGGTGAGCGCTGTCAGCTTGCCCAACATTTGTGTGTTCCGTATTTGATACTAATGTCGTTACTGTTATTTAGCAGGAAAGTTATGTAAATTTCTTTGCTAATGAATTTTTATTTCTATTATTCAAGACATTAATATCAATATTTTAAGATTATGAAAACTGTAAAAATTATTATAATTGTCTTATTGACAATGGTATTGGGTGCTAACTCCTATGCCCAAATGCACGATCATTCAAAAATGGACATGTCCAAGACTAAAACAGATTCTAAAATGGATATGGCCTCTGCAAAAACCGAAACACTCAAAGTTTCAGGTGAATGCGATATGTGCAAAGCCCGTATCGAAAAAGCGGTAACGTTCGATGGTGTTTCTAAAGCAGACTGGGACAAAAAAAGTAAGATACTCTCTGTAACATTCGATCCGGCAAAGACGAACCTGGAAGTGATTGCAAAGAAAGTTGCAGCTGCCGGTCATGACAATGACTTAGTGAAAGCCGATGATAAAGCTTACGATGCTTTACCCGGTTGCTGCAAGTATGACAGGACGAAGTAAATACCAGGTTAATAGACTTTTAAAAATCATATTCATTCTTTGAATTTATTAAAATCAATAAGTATAATCATTATGAAATCAATATATTTTATTAGGAGCGCAGTTTTTGCAGCCCTTATTTTGAGTTCCGTTTCTTCGTTTGCACAAAAGAGCGGCGTTTTTAAAACATTTGCCGACTACACATCTGGTAAAATGGAATATGGTATCGATTGTGCTACCGAAAAGCACAAAATAAAACTCAACAATTTTCTAGGCAAAGATTTTATAACAGTTGTCCACGAAGGCAAGTCTTACGATCTTAAAAAGGCCGAGACATGGGGTTACCAGCTTTGCGATGAAAAGGTTGTCCGTTTTCAGAATAACGAGCACTTTCCACTCGCAGACAAAGGGGCGCTTTGGATTTACACCAAAGAAACAGCCAAGACTGTGTCTCATCAGGCAGGTGTCAAAACAACTACAACTTATTATTTTAGCAGAGGTGGCGGAGATGGGATTTTGGAATTAACACTATTAAATCTCAAGGCTACTTTCTCTGGAAATCATACGTTGCATGACGCTATTGACAGCCAATTCAAGACCGATGCTTCACTGGGCGAATACGACCAATTTCACAAGCATTATAAAATCAATCATTTTCTCGAAAGCCAGAATATTAAATAATTTAATTCGCATTTATATCTATTTATACTGAATAAATCAATTATTGTCATTGTATTGTATCATACTTTTGCATTTTCAGCATGACTGCTTCGTATGCTGGTCATTGCAGCAGTAATATATTGCAATATTTAGGAGGATGTCATTAAATTTCATAATTGCCCTCCATTATTTGACGTAAGGTTTGAAAGGTGATTTTTTTAGTTGTTGGACAGGGGATAGTTCCCTGTCCACACTAAGTATGTTATAAATGTGAATAGGCAGATATAAAAATGAAGAAACCTATTTCAATTCTTTTGATAACAGTTTCCGTGTTTGCATTCACCTCCTGTGGAAGACATATTGCTCAGCAAAAACAACTTAATCAACATGCGATGTATCTTTGTCCGATGCACAAGGAGTATATTGCTTCTAAGCCGGATAAATGCCCGAAATGTGGGATGGAAATGATATCTTACGATGATTACCGAAATTCAAAGTCCACTAATTTGAACCAAGACAGGATGCCAGATAGTCATACCGGGATGGGAGTAAGCAGCGGTGGTCACGGTGGTCATCATTAACACTTAAAGAAAATACCATGTTCAACCGACTTGTTAAATATTTCCTCGAAAACAGGCTGATTACCTTTATTTTCCTGATCACTTTTGTAGTGCTGGGAATGGTATTTATGCCTTTCAACTGGAAATCAGATTTCTTTCCACGTGATCCGATTGCTGTGGATGCAATTCCTGATATTGGCGAAAATCAGCAGATAGTCGCTACCGAATGGATGGGACGTTCTCCCAAAGATATGCAGGATCAGGTCACCTATCCTTTGACGACTGCCTTATTGGGAATTCCCGGTGTGGAAACTGTGCGAAGCACCTCTATGTTTGGAATGTCTTTTATCTATATCATTTTTAAAGACAATATAGAATTTTACTGGAGCCGTTCGCGCATTCTCGAAAAGCTTAATTCTTTGCCTTCAGGGACATTGCCTGCCGGAGTGCAGCCAACTCTTGGACCCGATGCAACTGCACTTGGCCAAATTTATTGGTATACTTTGGAAGGACGCAATCCCAAAACTGGTAACCCCAATGGGGGATGGGATCCTCAGGAACTTCGTACTATCCAGGATTTTTACGTCAAATATGGATTGTCAACCGCCGAAGGGGTTTCAGAAGTAGCAACCGTAGGTGGTTTTATTAAGGAATATCAGATCGACTTAAATCCCGAAGCGCTCAAAGCATTCAACGTTTCAGTTATGGACGTAATGAATGCCGTTCGTAAAAGCAACCTCGACATAGGTGCTGAAACAATGGAATTAAATAACGTTGAGTATATTATCCGTGGTTTAGGGTATGTTAAGAATCTCGATGATCTTGAAATTTCTGTGGTCGCAGTCCGGAATAACGTCCCGGTGCGGATTAAAGATGTGGCGCGCGTTGCATTTGGTCCGGCCACACGTCGAGGAGGGCTTGATAAATCTGGTTCCGAGGCTGTTGGCGCAGTTGTTGTTGCCCGTTATGGCTCAAATCCAATGGATGTCATCAACAATGTAAAGGATAAAATTAAAGAGATTGAAGGCGGACTTCCTCAAAAAACGTTGCCCGATGGTACTGTTTCTAAAGTAACGATTGTTCCATTCTACGACCGTACAGGACTGATTAAGGAAACCATTGGAACACTTGAATCTGCGCTGTCGCACGAAATCCTGATAAGTATTATCGTCATTATTGTCCTTGTAATGAATCTGCGGGCATCTTTAATTGTTGCAGGATTACTTCCGATTGGTGTGCTAATGACCTTTATTCTTATGCGTCTTTTTGGTGTTGAAGCCAATATTGTTGCTCTATCGGGCATCGCAATTGCAATTGGTGTAATGGTTGACATCGGAATTGTGGATGTGGAGAATATTCTCAGGCATTTGGAAATGCCCGAAAACAAAGGGATTCGCGGGAAAAAATTAATGTCGGTCATCTATTTTGCAACCACCGAAGTACGTGCGGCGGTTGTAACATCTATCGCAACCACCATCGTTAGTTTCCTTCCCGTTTTTGCCATGCAGGCCGCTGAGGGAAAGCTGTTTCACCCGCTGGCCTTCACCAAAACGTTTGCACTGATTTCTGCCTTCATTCTTGGAATTGTTGTCCTCCCTACTTTAACGCATATTTTCTTTTCGATACGTATTGATACAAAGAAGATTCGTAAAATCTGGAACGGAGGCTTGTTTGTCGCAGGTATCCTGTTTGTAATTTTATGGAACGCGTGGCCTGCATTGGCTTTAATTGCAATTGGTATCAATAATCTGCTCGAAGATCGTTGGCCAGAACGCAAAAAGGAATATCCCAACTATATCAATATTGCCATCACCGTGCTTGTCGCTGCCTGGTACCTCACTATTGAGTGGCTTCCGTTAGGCGCTCATAACAGTATTTTAACCAACTTTATATTTGTTGGCGGAATTATAGCCATTATTCTTGCAGCTTTGATGTCGATGGTTCATTTCTATGAAGATATCATTCGTTGGGCATTAGCACACAAACGTAAGTTTCTCATTATTCCAGGCGTTACCTTATTATTAGGTCTTTTGGTTTGGCTGGGTTTCGATAAATCATTCGGATTTGTTGCCACGGGTGCCGAAAAAATGGGCTGGAAAAGTTTCAGGCAAACCGCTTTTTGGCAGGCGCCTGCAAAAACGTTTCCGGGAACTGGTAAGGAGTTTATGCCGTCACTCAATGAAGGTTCGTTCCTGCTTATGCCAACCAGTATGCCACATTCAAGCATCGAAAAGAACCTTCAATATATTGAAACACTCGATAAACGCCTGTCCACGATTCCTGAGGTAGAGGTCGCTGTTGGTAAGTGGGGTAGGGTAAACTCCGCGCTTGACCCTGCTCCTGTGCAAATGTTTGAGAATACAATCAATTATCGTTCAGAATATATCCTCGACGAGAATGGACAGCGGGAAATGTTTAAAGTAGATAAGAATGGGAATTTTGTTTTGGATTTACAGAAAGTTAGAAATACGATAGAAACAAATGGAAATAAGGATGATACAAGTGGAAATAAAATAGAAATAAATAGAGATTTGACTGAAATAAATGGAAATAAAATAGAAATAGGTAGTATTGAGGCAATTGGGTATGAGAAAGAAAACGAAATATTTCATATTCTGGTTCATGGTAAGTGGATAGAAGTTGAAAGGCCTTACACAAATATTTCCATGAATTTCAATTCATTTCAATCTATTTCAAAAAATATCCATTCATTTCTTATTCGGGATAGCCATGGTGAGTATTTTCGTCAATGGCGACCCCAAATAAAGAGTCCTAATGATATTTGGAACGAGATTGTGAAAGTGACCAATATTCCGGGATTGACTTCCGCTCCCAAATTGCAACCTATCGAAACACGTTTGGTAATGCTTTCAACCGGAATGCGTGCTCCGATGGGCTTAAAAGTCTATGGGCCAGATTTGGACGCCATCGAAAAGGCGGGGATGCAACTTGAACAGGCATTGAAAGATGTACCCTCGATTAAGGCATCTGCCGTATTTTATGACCGCGCTGTTGGTGCTCCGTATCTCGAAATAAAGCTAAATCGCGAAGCGATGGCTCGCTATGGCATGACTGTAAGCGATGTGCAGGAGGTTTTACAAGTGGCAGTAGGAGGGATGGCGCTAAGCAATTCTGTTGAAGGACGGGAGCGTTTCCCGATTCGTGTTCGTTATGCGCGTGAGTTGCGTGATAATCCGGATGATCTCAAACGCATCTTAATTCCGGCCGGGAATGGTGTTCAGATTCCATTGGGTGAAATTGCCGATATTGATTATACGCGCGGTGCGCAGATGATCAGGAGCGAAAATACTTTTCTGAATGGGTATGTTATTTTCGATAAAAACGAAGGCAAGGCGGAAGTAGATGTTGTGGAAGAGGCGACTAAAGTCTTGCAACAGAAACTGAATTCCGGGGCGCTTGTTTTGTCTCCCGGCGTATCTTATAAATTTGCGGGTAATTATGAGCATCAAATGAGGGCTACAAAAAGATTGGCGATCGTCATTCCTATAAGTCTTCTGCTGATATTGTTATTGCTCTATTTCCAGTTCCGCACAGTTACTGCGTCATTTATTCATTTTTCAGGTGTTTTTGTAGCCTTTGCCGGCGGCTTTATCATGTTGTGGCTTTATGGTCAGGGCTGGTTTATGAATTTTTCTGTGGCGGGTATTAATTTGCGGGATATGTTTCAGATGCACCCCATCAATTTAAGTGTGGCCGTCTGGGTAGGATTCATTGCCTTGTTTGGTATTGCCACGAACGACGGAGTCATTATGGGAACCTATATTCACCAGGTTTTTGAAGCCCGTCATCCTGCTACTGTTCATGATGTTCGTGAGGCGGTAGTCGCTGCCGGACTGAAACGTGTGCGACCTGCAATGATGACTACAGCTGTTGCAGTTATCGCGTTATTGCCAGTTCTGTCATCTACAGGCAAAGGTTCTGATATTATGATTCCAATGGCAATACCCATGTTTGGCGGTATGGTTATTCAGGTGATGACGGTGTTCGTGGTTCCATTGTTTCAGGCGATGTGGAGGGAACGGGGATTGAAATAGATAGAAATTTTTGGAAATACAATCGAAACAGATAGAAATATGGTTGGAAATACAAAGAAAATATTTCTAATTATTTCTACGAATTTCATTATTTCTTTTTCTAAATTTTCCTTTGATTAATTGTTTAAACTAAAATATAAAACTATGGAAAGCCAAAATTACATCGAGCTAAAAAATCTGGAGGTCTATAAGTTGTCCAGGCAGTTATCAACGATAGCGTGGAAGATTTATTGCAGATTAAGTTTTGAAGATAAAAAACATATTGGGGATCAATTTCTTAGATCTGTGGATTCTATTGGAGCAAATATTGCTGAAGGTTATGGCCGTTTTCATTATCTTGATAAAGTTCGATTTTACCACAACGCAAGGGGTTCTCATTTTGAAGCTTTCATACACTGGTTCGAATTACTATTCGAGAGAGAAAAAATCACAAAAGAAGAAGTCGAAACTATTAATGGTATGGCTTCGATATTACTGGTAAAACTGAATAATTTCATTACAGTTACAACAAAAAAGGCTAGAGAAAATCATGACAAAGTCTAATAATTACCTATCATCAGGAATCCAGAATTGGTCTATTTCTATCTGTTTCTATACGATTGGCAATATTCTGAAATACAATTTAATTTTTTTTGTTTCAATCTATTTCAATCTATTTCAATCTATTTCGGCAAATGCCCAACAAGATTCCTTATCGGTTTATCTCGGGATTGCAGTAAAAAACAATCCCACTGTTTTGCAGAGATATGCTGAATATGAGGCGGCGTTGCAGAAAGTACCGCAGGTTGGCAGTCTGCCTGATCCTGATGTTAGTCTTGGAGTTTTCCTCAGTCCGATGGAATTATTAGGCGGAAATCAGGTGGCGGATATTCGCCTTATGCAAATGTTTCCGTGGTTCGGGGTGCTCAAAAATGCTAAAGATGAAATGAGTCTGATGGCAAAAGCGAAATACGAATTGTTTCGCGATGCCAAATTGCAGGTTCTTTATGATGTACAACGTACCTTGTATGAAATGCATAAAGTGAAGCAGAATATCCGCATCTCGGAGAAAAATATTGAGCTGCTTCGCACAATCGAGAGATTGGCTATTGTCAGGTTCAAAGCAGTGCCGGCAGGTAACAGTACTACCTCATCAAACAGAATAAGTCCAACACCTGTAACCCAAAGTTCAACTTCAGGATCATCAGGTATGAACGCGATGGGAGGTAATACGGGTACTGCTGTTTCTAATCAGCCATCATCTCCTATGCAGGGCAGTAATATGGGTTCCTCTTCCGGAGGTTCAGGCCTTTCCGATGTTTACCGGATTCAGATTGAAATTGGTGACCTTCAAAATAATATTGAACAGTTAAAAAACCAGGTAAACACGATTGCCGCACAGTTTAATAGTTACCTGAACAGACCACCAAATTCAGTAGTCCTTCTGTCCGATACTTTAATTGCAGACACCTTTCAACCATCGAAACTGGCAATACCCGACAGTTCTTTAAGTAAGAATCCTATGCTTGGAATGCTCCAGTTTGAACAACAGTCGCTCGAAGCGCGCAAGCAAATGGTAACAAGAATGAGTTACCCGATGGTAGGTTTAGGATTGAATTATTCACTCATTAATAAGAGTGAAATGTCAACATCGGCCATGAACGGGAAAGATATGATTATGCCAATGGTAACGGTTACTTTGCCTATTTACAGGAAGAAGTATAAAGCCATGCGAACCGAGGCAGACTTTTTAAAATCGGCAAATGCACAAAATTATAAGACCACGGTCAATTCACTCCAAACCGAGTATTATCAGGCTATGCAATTATATCAGGATGCACAGCGCAGAAGAAAACTATATGCAGATCAATCTCAGTTAGCTTCTAAATCGCTTGATATCATGCTCAGGAGTTTTGCATCCGGAGGCTCTGGTCTTACCGATATTTTGCGTGTCCGCCAGCAAACGTTCGATTACGAATACAAACAAATAGAGGCAGTTGCCGATTACAATACAGCAATTGCCTGGATAAAAAAATTGGAATGTATAGATGAAAATGAAATACGATAGAAATAAAGGGAAATATTTTGAAATACTTGGATATAAATGGAAATAAGATTGAAATTAATGGAAATACATTGTTTATTTCTACTTATTTCCACTTATTTCCACTTTGTGTCTGTTCTATTCGCTTGTATTTCCACTTTATATCTATTCCATTTCAACTGTATTTCCTCCTTATATCTTTAAAATAAAACATCATGAAGAGACAAACAATATTTCTGATCACCACCTTGATAATAGGTATATTCTTAGGTTGGTTATTTTTTCATACTTCTCCTCCTAAAGAAGAAAAACATGACCATACTGCAGGAACATCGAAAGAAACGATCTGGACATGTGCCATGCATCCTCAGATCAGGATGCACGAGCCGGGTAAATGTCCTATTTGTGGTATGGAATTAATTCCGCTCAATCAGGGAGGTGTAACGACCGATGTGGATGCCATTCATATGACAAAGGAAGCTGTTCAATTAGCTAATGTCCTCACTTCTATTGTATCAAGACAAAATACAGTGAAGGAATTACGCCTCTACGGCAAAGTACAAGCTGATGAACGTCTTCTGCAAAGTCAGGTAGCTTATCTTCCGGGTCGTATTGAAAAACTATTTGTGAACTTTACAGGTGAAGTAGTACGGAAAGGACAAACCCTGGCCGTTATCTATTCTCCTGATTTAGTGACCGCTCAGCAGGAGTTACTTGAAACTGTAAAAACAAAGGAAGCACAACCGATCTTGTACGAAGCAGCGAAAGATAAACTTCGCCAATGGAAACTGACTGAGAAACAGATTGCAACTATCGAAACTTCAGGTAAGGTAAAAACAGAGTTTGAAGTTTTTGCCAATACAACAGGTATCGTTTCTGCACGGCGTGTCAATAATGGAGACTATGTTTCACCGGGCACTGTGCTGTTTGATGTTGCCGATCTTTCGCATGTCTGGATCATGTTCGATGCTTATGAAAGCGATCTTCCATATCTGTCAAAAGGTCAGAAGGTGACATTTGCAATTCAGGCTTTACCCGGAGCCGATTATTCGGGAAATATCACCTTTATCGATCCTGTACTTGATCCCGTCACACGTATTGCGAGGGTTCGGATTGAAGTTGGTAACCAGGGTGGTAAATTAAAACCTGAGATGTTTGCAACCGGCATCGTTAAAGCAAACCTCGATGAATATAAGGACAAGTTAGTTATTCCGCGCACTGCTGTTTTATGGACGGGCAAACGTTCTGTCGTCTATGTAAAACAAATCAAAACCGATGAACCTGTCTTTAAGATCCGCGAGATAGAACTCGGACCTATGTTGGGAAACAGTTATGTGATCATGAGTGGTTTGAATGACGGAGAGGAGATCGTTACGCAGGGTGCATTTAGTGTGGATGCTTCGGCACAGCTCGAAGGGAAACCCAGTATGATGAATCCTTCAGCAGGAGTCAAGGTTTCATCAATGCCGGGAATGGATATGCCCGCTGACAAATCGCAGGATAATCAAAGTATGGAAGGAATGGACATGGATGATGTTCCAACATCAGGCAAGAAGGATACCCCTGTTGGAAAAACATCTTCTCTGACGGTTCAGCGGGCCACGTTTGGTGTTTCGGGCAATTGTGAGCAATGTAAAGAGCGTATTGAAAAAGCAGCGAAATCTGTTAACGGAGTTTCCTCCGCTGTCTGGGATGTAAATACAAAGAAAATCAGGGTCGAATTTAATTCAATGACTACGAATCAGGATGCTATTCAGAAAGCAATCGCCAACGCAGGGCACGATACTGAGAAATTTAAAGCGCCCGATGCTGTTTACAATCAACTGCCGGAGTGCTGTTTATATCGGAAATAGAAATCTACAGACCATGCTTTGGTTCCGTTTGCTTACACCCTCAAGGTTTTCAAAACCTTGAGGGTGTAAATTTATATCGCATCTTTCTTAAAACGGAAGTATTGATTTTATCATTGAAAACGACTGATAACTAACTCCTCCCCGAAAAAAATGGGGTCGTGAATCTTCGGGATTACAAACGAAGAAGAGCGTGGGTTATCTTGCAACTTATTAACCAGGAGCCGTGTGAGAGGCGCGCATCGTCAGTTAATTACCAGTGCAACCGTCACTCGATTGACTGCAGTTCTACTTCTTCAAGCTAAAAATGCAGTAGCAAAGTCTTTGGCGAAGTCTGCTAATTTTACCTTACCCAATGCAGGCTGATTGATGTAATAATCTTCAAATAATACACCGCTATGCATACTTTCATTCATTTCCACTAAACTGGCAGCAATTTGCGGGTTCATCCCAATTTTTTCGAACACATTTTGCATTTGTTCTCCGGAAATAACCAGCCATTTCAAATCAGGTTTTCCAATAGCTAAACCTAATATACTTGCCACTTCGTTGCAACTAAACTCTTCGCTTGCTACATAGCGCACTTTTTTACCTGCAAGTGTTGTCCCTATTTCTTCGGCAATGGCTGCAGCAATATCTATTGGGGAGGCCCATACTATTTTGTCCTCTGCACCATAGTTCGACATTATGCTGCCTGTCTTTTTTATCACATTTAAAAAGAAGTTTAAGTTGTAGAAGAAAGCTGCCGGTCGCATAAACGTGATGTCAACGCCTGACAACTTATTTAAGATAAGCTCTGCATTGTGATGAGCAAGAATGAGTCCTGAGTTTTTGTCTAAATGAGCACCATTACTACTTAAATGTACCACATGTTTAATCCTTGTTTTTTCAATGGCCTGAGCATAATTATTTGCAATTCGACTATAATGCGCCTTTAAGTCAAGGCTATGGTCAAAAAAGTTGCCTGGTGGTATCATTGTATATACAGCGTCCGCACCTGTAAAAGTGGCTGTAAGAAAATCAATGTCTTCCAAAGTGCCAATGGCAGCCGAAGCACCTAAGGCTTCAATGTCATTTTGTTTTTCGGGTTTACTGCTGATAACAGTTACTTTATATCCCTTTTGTACTAACTCATTTGTTAGTGACTTACTGATGTGTCCTAACGACCCTGTAATTATTACTTTCATATTTTTTAAAATTCTAAATTGTTTAATAATGTAAAAGTAAAGTGGCATTATGACAGCAGTATGTCAGGGCTATTGAAATTTTTTTTCTTTACTTCCAAATATTCTTCCAGTGTTAGTTTGTGAGGCTTAAAACTTAATTCAAGTGGTTCAATTTTTAAAATTCTATCTAAACGGAACATTCTGTAATCCTTCCTTAATCTGCAATACGCTATAAGTGTCCAACTCTCATGCAGGCTATAATACAATGCAAAAGGTTCTATTTTTCGTTCTGTTTTTTCGTCTTTGTATTCTGAAAGATAAACGATATTCAAAACTTTAAAAGCCGTCAATGCGTTTTGAATTAAAGCCAATGAATTACTTGTGTTTGTATGTGATATGGCGGGACTAACAGTAATTCGGTTTGATAATAATTCAACTTTTTCCTTTGTTGAATACAACAAAACGGCTTTTATTTTATTTATTGCCGCTGTATATTCCTTAATAAGAGAACTATCTCTGTTTTTCAGCACTAATTGCTCAACTGTAATTAAAGCATTTGCCTCATTTTCGGTAAACATTACCGGTGGAATTTTATATCCTTCCATCAGCGAATATCCTTTCCCGTCTTCTGTAAATATTGGAACACCTGCCTGTTCCAATGCTTTTATATCTCTGTAAATTGTCCTGACACTTACGCCAAATTTTTCAGCAAGAGTTGTTGAAGTCAAGATTCTTTTTGTTTGCAGTTGGGTTAAAATTGCTATTAATCTTGAAATTCTTTTTGTGTCGTTATCGTTCATCTTGCAGTTTGGCTTTTATTTTTGGTAGCCTTGTCACTAACGCTTGAATATGCGCCAGTGTAGCGATTATTTCTTAATTTGCACGAAGATATGTTGTGCCAAACATTTCGAACTAATAATTTCGGAACCGGTTATCTGTGTCTTCATCCAATCGTTCTTATTTTATTGATTCCATTTTATTCTCTCATAACAAAGGTATTAATAAATAATTTGGTTAATCAACTTGGCCGTTAAAAATCAAGCTGCCCGAATGTTTTTATTATGTTTATATGCCTGAAATCTTTAGTCATGACCTACAAATAAAATCTGATTTGTTTTATTGCTTTCTTTTGATAGTGTTTATGCGGCTGAAGCCTATTGAGCTTCCTTCCTTTTATCAGTCAGTTAAAACTGACTGCAAGAAATGTCCCATTGCAATTGCTTTTAAGCAACTGAGAATGAGGACAGGGGTAAGCACTGCTTTAGTATCATTTTTCTGTCCGGCAATTCTTATTTTCTAATCCCACATAACGAAGGAGGATCGGAGATGACAAATACACTTATTCCGAATAGCTATCCTGAATAAACTGCAACTGTTGCTGAAGCATTTTTACTTTGTGCATATCAAAACCGTTACTGCGGGCTTCAACCAAAGGTGCTGAATATATTGCCCCGATTTCAAGCGGACGTTTAAAATCAAAATCAAGCTTCATACTTGGGGCATATGGTTTCATAGTACTTGTCGAATCGAGCATTGCCTTTACAAAATCCTCTTTTATTTGCACGCCACAAGCTTTGGCGGCACCAATCACTTCAAACATCAGGTCGCGGACGAGTTCATGTGTTTTAGGGTGTCTCATCAACTGTTCGGTGGTTGTGTTCAGCACTACGCACAGTCCATTGTACGGGATATTCCATACCAGCTTTTGCCAGCGCGATTCTTTCAGGTTGTCCGAAAATTCAGCCGGCACATGGGAAGCAATAAAATCGTTGCAAACCTGCCCGATCAATTCCCTATTTTCCCCCTGAAACGAGCCGATGGTTATTTTTCCGTAATCGAGATGGACAATGTGCCCTTCACCTATTTTATTCGAACAAATAAATGCCATGGCCCCGGCGATTGACAGATGGGGAAACGATACCGCCAGATCTGCCTCAATATTCAATCCATTCTGGACCATAATAACACAGGTCCTGGAATGAAGAAGCGGTGGAAGTATTTTTTTAAGCGCTTCGTTATTTGTCGTTTTCAAACAGACCAACACTACATCGCATTTCGGCATTTGATCGGTGTTATGGTATGCATTAATATTTTGCAAATGAAAATTGCCCGATACCGAATCAACCTTTAACCCATTTTTGCATACAAAATCGTAATCACTGTGGAACAGGAAATGGACATCGTTGCCTGCATGCGCCAACATACCCCCATAAAAGCCTCCAAGTGCTCCGGTCCCCACAATCGCATATTTAAGTCTCATCATTATATCTCTTAACAGAATCCGGGGCACAAATATAAATGTTTTATTGGCTCTGTAACGTTTGGTATGGGTAATTAGATTTTGTTATGATTACTGCCTGCTATTCGTGACTGGCGACTGACAGATTCACTTACTAAAAAAATAAGGAGCTGCCTTAATTGTGAAAATTTTAGGTTCAGATAGTTAACGCTATCATGTCACCTTCAAGTTGCCAGAAGCCAGTTGCTTATTGCATAAACAATTTGAAAGCGATTTGCAGGATTTACCCATACGATCCGTTATGGAGCCCAAAAATCCCTATCTTTGTTTTATTTAAAAACTTTGGATGTTTAAATTTAAGACGGATTTGGTGAAGTAAATAACCTTTGGTACTCTGCCAAGGTTATCCCTTATTAGACTCAGGCATATTCTTGCCGGAGTAATTTTTATGTCTTTACATTAATAACAGTTTGAAGCCTGGTATGCGATATATTGTATGCTTGCCCTGCTTCCAACAATTTAAATTTCAACATCATGAGTAACGAAAATAAATCAATTCACGAATTCGACTTTAATTTAATCTGTGAGTATTTTTCAGGCGTAGAACGACAAGGGCCCGGTAGCCCCGAAGTGACCGTTAAGGCATTGAGCTTTACCGATAAACTTACCAGCGAATCCCGCAGTGCCGACATTGGTTGTGGAACAGGCGGTCAGACAATGGTGCTGGCGCAGCATACGCCGGGACATATTAAAGGTATCGACTTATTTCCCGGTTTTATAGACCGGTTTAACTTTAATGCCGGTAAACTGAATCTTCAGGATAGAATAAAAGGTATCGTCGGTTCGATGGATAACCTTTCTTTTCAGGATGAAGAATTGGACCTGATCTGGTCTGAGGGAGCGATCTATAATATTGGTTTTGAAAGAGGCCTGAACGAATGGCGGAAATTTCTGAAAACAGGAGGCTATATTGCCATTTCAGAAGCATCGTGGTTCACCGAAGAACGGCCTTCAGAAATCGATGAGTTTTGGCAAAATGCTTATCCTGAGATAGACACAATTCCAAATAAGGTCGCCCAAGTGCAAAAAGCAGGATATATTCCGGTTGCGACCTTTATCCTGCCAGAAAACTGTTGGACAGAACATTTCTATGCTCCGCAGGTTAAGGCACAGGAAGCCTTCCTGAAGAAATATGCAGGAAATAAAACTGCTGAAGAGTTCATAGCAAGCGAACGACATGGAGCTCAGTTATATTACAAGTATAAAGCGTATTACGGCTATGTATTCTATATTGGGAAGAAGATTTAATAATTAAGGAAGAAGGATTGTTCCTGTTTTTCAGGACAATCCTTCCTATATCCTGAATATATGTAATTATTTATGAATCAATAGATATCATATTCCTGGTTCCATGTATTTGAACCGGAAAAGTTTTTTCACCAAATCTCAAAGTCACAAAAAATCACCGATGTCTTATATTTAATGCTTTAACTTTGGTGGGCTTTTGTGTTTCTGTGAATTGGGGGCATTTTCTAAATCAGGAAGCAAAATCATGCCAAATCAGGAAATAAAAATATGCCATATCGGGAAGTAAATTATTGCCAAATCGGGAAGTTGAAATTGAAATGTATCAAATTCTTCTATATTTGCATAAAATTAGTATCACCTAAATTATGAGTGAAAGGCCTTATTTATTGCGCTTGTGCGATCAGGAATTACAAATAGCGTTACAATCATCGGGAGCAGTTCTGATTGAGGGAGCCAAATGGTGCGGAAAAACACGTACTGCATCTATTGTGGCAAAGAGCATTTTGTATATGCAAGATCCGGATAATTCGGTATCTTATCAGGCAATGGCTGACACAAAGCCTTCATTGTTACTCAGAGGTGAAACACCAAGATTAATTGATGAGTGGCAAATGGCGCCGGTTTTGTGGGATGCGGTCAGATTCGAAGTAGATAAAAGAGGTGATGCCGGCCAGTTTATTTTGACAGGCTCTGCAGTACCTGCTGATAACGTAACTGCACATACCGGTACCGGACGGTTTTCCCGAATATTGATGCGTCCTATGAGTCTATTTGAATCGAATGAATCGAATGGTACAGTTTCTTTGGGTGATTTATTTTCTGGAAATCAATCTGTTGAGGCAATTTCGGAATTATCCATAGAAAAAATAGCTTTTGCAATATGCCGAGGTGGATGGCCTGCCAGTGTTTTGAAAAATGAAGCTTCGGCCTTACGTATGTCAAGAGATTATGTAGAGGCTGTAATTAATTATGATGTATCACGCATTGATGATGTGGAAAAAAATCCCGAAAGAGTTCGGTTATTGTTGCGATCTCTTGCAAGAAATGTGGCTACATTAGCCTCGATACAGACGATTAAAAGTGATATTGAAGCAACCGATGTTTCAATATCAGATAAAACAATTAGTTCTTACTTAAATGCGTTACGAAGAATTTTTGTGGTGGAAGATTTGCCTGCATGGTTGCCGTCAATGCGTTCCAGGTCGGCAATACGCACTTCAGCAAAAAGACATTTTGTTGATCCCTCGATCGCTACGGCAGTGTTGCGAACAAATCCGGATGGGTTGTTGAACGACTTTAATACTTTTGGGTTCCTGTTTGAATCTTTATGCACACGAGATGTTCGTATTTATGCGCAAGCGATTGATGGTGATGTATTTCATTATCGCGATAAAAGTGGATTAGAATCCGATTTGATTGTTCGGCTAAAAGATGGTCATTGGGCAGCGATAGAAGTAAAGTTAGGAAACAAACAGATTGAGGAAGCTGCTCAAAATCTATTGGTACTAAAAGCAAAAATTGATGAAGATAAAATGGGACAAGCTTCATTCTTAATGGTCATAACCGGAGGTCAATATGCTTATCGTCGTAATGATGGTGTTTTGGTAGTTCCAATCGGATGTCTGAAGAATTAGGATGTGTAATGTTATATACAAGAACCATCTGAAGGAATACTTGATGCAAAAATCAGGATAATAGGTGGTTTTTGTTTTCTTGACTTTAAAAGGACCTCATTCGATTATTTTGACGCTTTCCACAATCAGTAGGTTAAGCCAAACTGCCAGAGTGGTATAGTGTTCAAATATCCCAATTCAATGTCATCTTTTACGATAAAAGCTTTATCAATACCTTGAATTTGCTTCAACCCTTTATTTTTTTCACCTACTTCAAACGTGTAATCACCAATCAGAAAATCAGCGACAGGGGATACTATTACGTCATACTTTACTCTAAGCTGATTCAGAAAAAACGTTTCTCTTATGTTTCCTGTGTTTGAGTTTTCGTTTGATAAACTGTAAATTAAATTAGTATTGTCAAGATAAATTTTATTCACCTTCCCCAACCCCTTTATTCCTCCGGTAGAATTCCGTAGTTGTGCTATCATTCCGGCTTCTTCAATAAACAGGCAATAATCAGTTATGTTATTCCGGCTGGCGGAAAGTGCAGTTGCTATACTTGTCATATTAGGCTTAAACGGCACACTTTTAGCAATAATGGCCAGCAATTGCTTCAATTTTCGGCCAGTGGATACATTCATCCCTGCATATAACGGAATATCTGTCTCCAAAGTCTGGTTAACAATTTGTTGTAACCTTAGATCAAAGCCTTCCTCTAATGCAAAAGGATAATACCCTCTTTTCAGATAATCTTCAAAAAAAGGCAATGGATGTTTTACTCCGGGAAGTTCAGCTTTATGACCCAGAATTTCTTCCAAAGAATACGTCTGGACAGCTATTTGATGAAACAATTGCAAATACTCCCTGAAAGACAAACCTTGCATATTATACATTACAGCCCTTCGACTTAAATCCGATGCTCCTTTTTTGATATCCAGGACAGATGACCCGGTAAATACAACATTCAGTTCCGAATGATAATCATATATCAGTTTTAGTTCCTTAGCCCAGTCTTTGTATTTATGTATTTCATCTATAAACAGGTATTTCCCTCCGCGCTTTACGAAATCACCAGCTAAATCAATCAGCGTGTTGTCGGCAAAATAAAAATCCTCCGCAGTTACATAAAGTGTCTCAGCAAGATTCAGGTTCTTTTTAATATGCTGTAAAACCAGGGTAGTTTTCCCAACTCCACGTGGACCAGTAAGTCCAATCATACGACTTTTCCAGTTTATCTTAGCATAAATGTAGCGGAAGAAACCGGTATCTGTCTCTCTTATAAGTTTCTGAAACTGTTCAAATAATTTGTCCATAGCAGTTTATTTTCTGCAAAAATAATAAATATGCACTAATTAAGTGCATATTTCTACGAAAATAGCACTATCAAAGTGCAAATTGTATTTTGCTCGATTCTGTTTATGTCTATTAGTCGTTGAATGACATAAATTTCTATAAAAAAAGGAAATGTCAAATTCTGGGTATTATGATGATGCGCTGTTGAACGGGAAATAACTGGCATCGGGGAAGTGTATGGGCAGTTATTCTCATTTCAATAGCATGGTGAAATAGTCATGATTGCGAAATTACAAATCGAAATGAATAATATGCTCTCCTGGTGATGGTTACATATCATGGTAGTCCACTCGATTAGTGGCAGTTTAATTTCTCTTCTGCGTTCTTAATAATTATTTCTGCCTTTTCCCGGAATGTAATTTCACTTTCAAATACTGTTGCTCCACCAATATCTTCACCCATACTTTTCCAAATGCCATTACAATTATAAAAATACCATAGTCCATAACCAAAAGAGTCCCAATAAGCATCATTTATAACACCAGCTAACTTATTTTCGTATACAAATATTTTTTCAATGCCTGTATTTAAAACTTTATTTCTCTCTGACTCGCTTATACTGTCTTTATTTAATCGTAAACTTTTAAGTTCAGATACATAAGCATTTAATGGAGTGGTTTTATCGTTTACGTCTAATAAGTCCTTTATTTTCTGTTTGATAGATAAATTAGAGTAGACATTTTCCGGAAGCGCATTCTTACTCAAAAGAATTTTCGGTTCCATTTTCGTAGCCTTTACATTTACAGTGCCTTTCTCAATCCTGACAAAATACGAATTGTGCTTATCACTTTGACTAACGAATTCAACAGCTTTTCCGTTTTTAAAAAGAATTCCGGCGCGGTCATCACATGCATATCCATTTGACATTTGTTTGTCTTTTACCATTTGGTGATACAGATTCCTTTTTGCTTCATCTGAATAATGAGGACAATTACTATAAGGAAGGAATCCTAAGCCATTGACTAAACTTAAGTTGACGGGGCGAGCGTCACTTATCCCGTTCTGAAACCAGCATATAGAACCAGCACTTCCCCCAGCTAAGATTATCCCATTTTTTAGCGCTTTGTTTAAAATGGAATCAATACCTTGAGCCTTCCATATGCCAAGCATATTTAGGGTGTTACCGCCGCCAACTATAATTGCATCCGAGTTAAGCAGAATATCGTCAAAAGATTGATTCTTTTCAGAAGAACTTACCCATACTTTGAGAACAATAGACGCTATTCCAATCCTGTTACAAATATTCTCCCAATACTTTATATTTTCCTGATTGTCTGCACTTGCTGTTGGCAAATAACATATTTTGGGATTTTCTTTATTTGTCAAATCAGCTACATACTGAACAAATTTCAGGTTAACGTCCCCTCCAAAAACAAAAATGGTACCTTCTGTTTTTAGTGCATTATTTTGAGCGCTCGCACTATTGAATACAAAAATGCTCAGCATAGTAAATAAAAGGAATGATAATATTCTTCGTTTCATTTTTCAATTATTTTAGGACAATACTGCCTGATAAATTGTCAATGTTCTGTGGCCATGCGTCAGTTATGGTGAAAGCGAGAGGAGTTCACTATGTTTGGTTTCTACCGCAACGGAATGCAAAGATATGAACAATTGCATTTAGCTGCAGCCGTTTGTGCAGATTTTATTTCCGGACAATCTTATCTAATTTTATTTTAATCTAAAAGTGGTTTAATTCCCCCACCCTTTGGGTCGGAAGCTAATACGTTTGGGAAACAAACTCCTTTTGATCCTTCGGGACTCTGCCCCGGGGTTGTTCATTTTTACATTTCATAATCTGCTTTGTTTTTCCTTTGTGCCTGTACCTTAGATATTTGGTTTTGCATTATGACAAAAATACCAAATCTTAATTAACAAAACTATTTATTGCCTTTAATGGGAATAAATAAATGTCCTTTTTTGCCAATAAATAGGACCTGTGGACTTTCGCGCACAGTGCACTTTTAATGTATACTCATCATAATTGAAATAAACAACTCTGATGGGTTTGCTGCATATTTTCCTCGTATTTGCTCTATGTTTGGTTTATCAAAGATTTGACAAATTGTCGCCATTTCGCCCCATCGCCCTTTCCTTTCTCCCTTTCCCACTTTTGTAAATACGACATTATTTTATTCACCTTATTTATTCGCTGTATGTCAGATTTTAATATTAAAGTTTCACGACAAATCATTTCAATTTGAACTCTAATCCTAAGGATAAGCTAATGCCACTCCAATCCGGGAATTTAACGATTTCAATATCTCTATTTTCTTTATAATGATAGTCTTTAATCAGATCGAAGGAATAAGCAACAGCTCCCACAAAACAGATCTTAGGGATTAGTCTATATTTAAATTTAAGCGCAGGCGAAATATACCAACTAAGTCCCTTTAGTTTATCAAGTTGATGTTCTGAATATTCTCCGTTATCTCCTATTTCCAGGTTCGAATCCATTTTCCAGTCTGTAAAACTTGCTCCCGCATTCATTTCAATGTTGAATTTTACCCGTCCAAAGGGAATCAAACAATAATCGGCTTTCAATCCGACCCTATGTGTATGCACATACTGATCAAAAGAAAATATTCCTGAATAATCTTTTACCCCCACTCGTGAGCCGGTATAATGATATTCATAAGCAGGTCCCACAGAGAAACGGCTGAATAGATCATATTGGACGTATGCCCCGATGAAAAGGACAGGTTTAAAATCATCGATGATTCTGGCCTCGAACGGGAGCTGGTTGATGATATCCTGATTTATGGAGTTTAAATCTTTTTGTCCGTAAAAAGCATAACCTGACTGGATTCCAATTTTTACCTTCTCCGGATTTAGCTGTGCAGAAAGTTGCACGGAAAGTAAAATAAAAAACAAAACGACTAATTTTCTCATACGTTTCTATATTTCGAACCATTGGATTATTTAATTATATAATCTTCAATCCTAATTGACCTTCCATTCCCTGAAAGAACATTCCCGCTGATAAAGACCAATGGTTCTTTTCCGGCAAACTGAACTGTTTTTTTCCGGGTTCCGGTCTTTAAGTCTATCAAATAGGAATATTTTTCCGTTGGAAACGATTGATATTGGGCAATTACCTGATCCGTTTTATAGTCATAAACAACCGGCACAAAAAGCATAGGAACTTCAACTGAATGAAGCAGTTCAAAAGTATGGGAATCTCTTACTTCTACATTGTATTCATACATTGCACGCCATCGTGAAACAATCACTTTTTGTTCGGACTGCGGAGCGAAAGCCAAAACCGCCCCAACATCTTCCCCAACTCCATGAACACGTCCTAATTCTTTCAATTGGTTACCATCGAAACTAAAATAAACCAGAGAGGTGGTATTTAAACTGTAATCATTTAGCATAACAGCAAGATTTTTACCGTCCGGTGAGAGTATTGCCTTCCTGAGATAATCAGAATTAAAGTTCTTCTCAAATATTTTTTGTCCACTTGTTGAATTAAAGATCCGAAGGTTATTAAAGTAATCGGCAGTGGCGATCAATCCATTATTCGAAATAGAAATATCATTCAATGTTAAATTAAAACCATCGTAAGCTGCAATATCCATCTTTTTAATAATCGAAAAGTCTGAACTTCGCCGAATCTCATATTCCTTATTATCAAAACATCCAATATAATTCCCATCCGGGGAACCGGTCATTGTCCACAAATAAACATTTTCGACTGAAGCTACTGGAATAGTTGCCGAACTTTCGCCTGTAATAAGATTATATTTTGATAAAGTTTCTTCGTTGTAAATAAGCAGGGAATTTTCTGCTGTTATATGGAATGCCTTCTGAAATCGGGGAACAGAATCACCAATTGCAAAGTTGATCAATCCACCTGCCGTATTTAAAATCGTATGATAATTGTTAAATCCCTGGGGAATGTAACGCAACTGAGCCTGATAATCACTGCCAAAGCCAATTTTCTCGTTCAAACGGAGTGTTGTGTCGTTTAGGTCAGTAAGATCATGTTCTTCGGGAATCCCATAATTGGGAGCTGAGGTTTTTATACAATATAATTGAACATACTGCTCATTTTTTGAATGGGTCCAACGAATATCAACACTACAATCTCCATTTACATGAACCACCGGATTTGTAATGTTTTTACAATAAGTTAAATTATCAAACCGGAAGCCCCCTGCAGTATAATATACGAATACACAATAATATGCATAACATCCTTCTACATATTTATTATCGATGTATGAATTTTGACGCGGATCAGTAATATTTACTCCTCCATTCTGGCTATTGGCGTAACTCCAGGAGAATTCATAACGATTAAAATCAGCATAGTTGTATTCAGGCCAACTAACCATGATTCCTTCAGGAACAAATTTCAAACTATTGAATTTGAAATTATCTTTTGCCTGCTTATTAACAAATACCGGCCATTTAATTTCATAGCGATATACTTCGCTACCTATTTTATCGGCAATACTGCCTGAGTTGGTAGCTGTATAAGTAATGATTTTTAATTCATGAATACCGTTCTCTATCAAATTCGTATGGATATAAGCGCTCACTTTTTTGTCAGATTCATAGCTTAAATCACCAATAGCAATACTGTCAAACTGAAAGTCAATTCGGTACAACTTATTGTCTCCGGTTTCTACCGAATAAGTTACCCAAGCATCCTCTGAAAGTCTCAAAGTGTCCATTTCCGGTTTCAATTCAATCCTTATCGCAGGAACATTCGCTGAAGGTGGTTCAATTTCAGTCAATGGGATTTCCGAAGGTGAAAATTCACACGCATAAAGGCTAAAAAGAAGCCCTGCCAATACAACCAGGTATTGTATGTTTCTTTGCATAAGTTAATTCGTTCAGGTTTTTCCTATTAAAGTTAATTTTCCAACCCTTATCTGATAGGATCTTTTCCATTTGGATTTTTAAATTTTCCGCTCAATTTGTTTTGTCTTTTTACCTCGCCGAACGTAATCCCGGTCTATTTAACTTTCCTGTAAAAATAAGTTAAAAAAATAAATAGAGTACCTGAGTATTTACCTTTTTTGTTAATAAAACATGGACTTCACACCCTCAAGGTTTCCAAAACCTTGAGGGTGTGAAGTCTTATCGTATCAACTTCATGAAATCTGAAGTAATGCTTTTATCGTTGCAAACGACAGACAACTGACTCCTCCCCGTAAAACGGGGCCAGCAAGCTATTGCAAATGAGGAGGATCGGGGGGCAGTCCATTCAATTGGCATTTCGTTGTTTTTCAATTAAGTTATAAGCAAAATTGATTATTGAATTTCCGCTATTTATGATTAATTGGTCGGGTATTACGCCTCTGTCTAAATCTGTTCCTCCGTATTGAATAAATCGTTTTGGAGCAATACAAAAAGTAATTATCGTGTTTGGTGTCGATATGTCCCAATAATCACCATAATATCCAATTGTTCCACCGGTCTCTTCACCAATAATTACCCCTAATTTTAGTTCTTTAAAAATCCCGGCAAAAGTTGCGGCAGCACTTGACGATGTTTTGTCGGTTAACAGAAAAAGGTTTCCGGCAAAACGTAACTTGTTATTTGAAGGAAGTGTGAGATTCATATCCGGAACGACTAAGTCATCAATCGCATAATTATTAATCGACTCATAACGATCGGGATATTTCTCTTTATATCGCTCTTTGAGTTCCGGGCTAACCCGAATTTCAATCTTACGATATTGAGTATATGTTTTGTCGGTTAAATAATTCATTAACGAATCGACAACGACACTTCTCCCTCCTCCATTGCCACGGATGTCAACTATCAAATTCTCGATCTTATTCTTAGTAATGACAGCGAACGCACTATCAGCAAAAGCACAAAAGCTTTCCAGTTGACCAAAAGATTTGATTTTCAAAATTGAAGTTTTGTGAACATTATCAATAGAAAAAGAATAGAGTTCATTTTTCAGGGGAGTAAACCGTTTTATGTTGCGTTGGAATTGTTCGCTTGTTATTCCGGAAACTGATACTTGAGAGGTCTGATTTTGCTTATTCTTAATAACCAATTCATATTCCTTTTCAAAACCATAAATCATCCAAATATAGAATCTAAAATTATCGGCAACAGCTTTCTGCCTGCTTGCGATAGAACTTCCGCCAAAAAGCTTTTGCATTTCAAATACCATATCTGCGGAACCAATGCCATTTATTCGAATAATTTCCTCTCCACCAGAGAATAGAGTACTGTCCTCTCCACAATATTGGGCAATGAAGATTTTACTGTCGACTATATCAACAAAAAAAGGAAATGCAAGTCCTCCTGCCTTTGTATACTGAGCACGTTGGTCAAAAGGCATTCGAAAATAACTATGTCCATCGTTTAAAGAAGCCAAAGAAGGTGCTAACAATAAATAAAACTCGTTTTGGGTCATGCTATCTTTTAAAGACTTTCTCATGGCCGATAAATTGTTTTCCCAGGTACTGCGTACAGCCTTGTCTAAAAAGAGAGGATGAATGGAGGTGAGTTTTTCTGAGAAGAAAGCTAAATCTTGCTCTAATTCAGTTTTTGAATAGTATTTGTAATTCACTTGTCCGAAACAAACAGTCTGGATACAAATAGCAACAATTAAAATTGTTTTCTTCATGGTTGTTGTCTTTTACAATGAATGCTAACTGGTAAATATCGGTAAGTAATTTTACTTTAATATTTTTTTACATTTCATAATCTGCTTTGCTTTTCCTTTGTACCTTAGATATTTGGTTTTGCATTATGACAAAAATACCAAATCTTAATTAACAAAACTATTTATTGCCTCTGTTATTTTCTTAAAGTCAGAATTGTGATGGAGGATCGGATTATAACTGCCAAACTGTCTACGAAATGCTGCACTTCAAATATACAACACATTGCTGTTAATAAAGCACCGAAATAATTGCTGTTGCCTCGTATTTAATTCTGTTTTAACCACTTCTGCCAGTCATTTGCTATTTTGTCTCAATTAAATATTTCGAAATTTGGTTTACCATTAGGCAATAAAGGAAAGTAGTTATGATCAGTTCCGATATACGCTTTAAAAGTAAAATTTCTTTTCTCTTTTCTGATCATATTCACCCTAAGGTAATCATTAAAGGGAGCATTCCAGTCTTTTGTGCCGTAGCAAATTAGAACAGGTATTTTTAAATTTTCCAAATAGTTTTTTGGCGGATTCGAAAATTCATAAGTTGCTCTAAAGGTGTCTCCTTGTGAAGCATTCATATCTGTTTTATTCCTGACAATGCTTTGCCAATATTTTATGCTTTCTTCCCCGTACCTCGTGCTGTCTGTGTCAGTTTCTATCGCTCTGCTCTGTTCAATTATTGACATTATTCGTCCCATTGGATTTCCTCCTGAATAGATTAAATGGGTAATCTTTGTATACGATAATGCAAGTTTGGCAGCTATTGTGCTTCCTTCAGAATGCCCGGCAACGACTAACTTATTTTTCGAAATCCATTGTTGTTTCTGTAAATATTTTACGACCTCAATATTTCGGCGCACATAATAGTCTAACAGATTTCTTTCTGAATACTTATTTGGGTAAGAGCCTGTACTATCTGTAAAAGTGAAATTTTTTCCCAATAATTTCTTTTCTCCGATTAATGGGATAAAAGGCTTGCTTACTATTGCGATATGATAATCTATCGTTAAACTGTCCGGATTAAAAGGGAAAACGCCATACACTCCTTGTTCATCAAATTTTATTAAAGGTTGTGGTAAACTACCTTGACAAAATAAGAGTAATGGTTTTGCTTTTTGTTCTTCTCCTTTCTTTGATTTTATTAAAATATCAACAGTGTCACCTTTGTAAATTGTCTGTAAGTGCCTAAATCCATAGTCTTCTGGCAACTTGCTTTGTCCAAATGAATTAATGGTGAGGAGAATAATAATTATTCCAGGTAAAATCTTCATAATATAAGGCATAACGTTCCGCAGTTACAGGCAGGGAGGGAGTTTCCCGATGAACTGCCTACGAAAGCTGCACTTCAAATATACACTTTTTTGTTAATAAAAGACACAAACCCCACCCTCAAGGTTTCCAAAACCTTGAGGGTGTGAAGTCCTGTCATATTAGCTTTCCAAAATCGGAAGTATTGCTTTTATCATTACAAACGACAGACAACTAAAACCGTACGTACAGTGTGGGAGCCTCTCCCTGCCAGTGTTTACTGGTGTGGCGGGCTACTCAATTAGCGGTAGTTTTTACTTTATCCATTTTTCAACATTTCCAATGAAAGTCTCTTGTTGGTCAACAAACAAGTAATGTGAACAGTTGTCAATGATTTTAAAATTACCATTTTCAACAATTTTTCCAATATCACTTAATTGTAAAGTCGAATAAATTCCGTCCTGTTGTCCATAAATAGCAAAAAGTTTCACACCTTTAT
This sequence comes from Bacteroidales bacterium, assembly GCA_015654795.1. GTDB lineage: Bacteria > Bacteroidota > Bacteroidia > Bacteroidales > Prolixibacteraceae > JAAFHB01. The sequence continues at coordinate 19,355 of JAATGF010000152.1, read as the reverse complement.
TTTTTAGTCCTCTTAAAACTGGTTTAGTGTCAATGTTATTGAGTACTTCATTTTTATAAAAAAGTACAGGTGCTTGATTATTTCGGATATTGGTTTTATGAAATTCACTTGTCTCATATTCTTGCCTTAATTTGTTTGCTTTTACTGTTGGGTTTGGCATTTCAAAAAAATCATTTTTGCCAGCTAAGTCATAGCAGCCTTTGCGATATTCTGCAGAGTTTTTATTAAGTCTTTCTACTTTGTCGACCATTCTCAACATTAAAGTATCATTCTTAGTTTGGTAAATTTGCTTTACAGACTTTAATATATGGTTATAAGTGTCTTGCTGTGAAAATAATGCTCCGGCAAGAATAAGTGATTTTACTTTTTCGGGATATTTGTCTGTGTAAAGCGTTGCGACCAACCCACCAAAGCTGTGCCCAATAAGATTTGCTTTCTCAATTTTATAGGTTTGGTAAATTTCGTTTATATCAGTAAAAGTCTCTTGGTAAGTGAATGTTGCTGTCGAGTCTATTGAGCGACCTTCGCCACGACGGTCATAAACAATTACATAGAAACCTTTGTTAGCAAGGGGTTGAGCTGTGGTGGCTTCAAAAAGAGTTGAATTTCCACTCGGTCCACCGTGAATGAATATAATTACTGGGTTATCGATATTGCCATAAGCTTTTGAATAAAGTGTCTGGCCATTTACAAAAAACGTTGTCAAGAGCAAAAAAAATAGTGCTATGTTTTGTTTCATTTTTCAATTCTGTCAATTGGGAAACTGTTCTTTAAGATTACCGCTAATCTTCCGCAGCCAAGCTCAGGGCGGGATTTGAACTACCGAACTGCCTACTTACGAAAACTGCACTTCAAATATACACTTTTTTGTTAATAAAAAACACAAACCCCACCCTCAAGGTTTCCAAAACCTTGAGGGTGTAAAGTCCTGTCGCATCAGCCTTCTAAAATCAAAAATATTGCTTTTATCGCTGCAAACAACCGGCAACAAAGCATTGCCTGATCGTTAATAACGACATTTGATTATCGCGTAACGATTTAAGTACTGTAGAAACATCACGTATGTTGACATCCATTATTGCAAAGCAGTTACGCTTAGTGCTTTATCAAGAATTCTGCATATGGCGCATAAATCTTCACCTTTTCAATTATTATTGTTAGATGCGCCATGGATTTTCGGCTTATTCAACTACTCAATAAACAATTGGATTCTTGCAAATCTTTTTTGTACTATTTCATTTTTTCAGCGCAATCCCAGTGTTCAGCAATTTTACCATTCTCAATTCTGAATAAATCGAACCATGTGGTTGAATATTTTTTTGATTTATCGGCAGGATCGGGAATCTCTCTGGCAAAGCTTATCATCACGAGGTCTCCTTCAGCAATGATGGCAACGACAGAGGCTTTAATCGTATCAACGATTGGCTGAGGTTTTGAATATTGAGAAAAGAAATCTACTACCGCTTTTCTTCCGGTAGCAGCATTCGGATTATGCTGCATATAGCTTTCAGCAAAATATTTTTCTGCAAGTTCCATGTGCCCGCCTTCTAAAAATTCGCGCCACATATTATAAACGAGTTTTTTATTCTGCTCAAGCGAGTGATTGCTGCTTTTTAACAATTCGTTTTGTGATGCAAGCGGTTTGACCGGCAACTGAGCAAAGATTCCTGTTGAAAAGAATAGAAATAAGAATGTTCCGATAGTAAAGAGTTTGTATTTCATAATATATGATTTGAATTTCACAAAAGGCTGTAAAGGTTTATAGTCGATTGCCACGTTCCGCTACATGCAGGCAGTGGTTTAATTAATGAGCTAATTTTAACCGCTTAACCTCCCATAAAGAGTTTTACTTCAAATATACGAATTCCTTTCTGAAAAGTTATGAAATCCAGCTTTGTGAGTTTTGAAAATGATAATGGACTTTAGATCTGTCGCACCAGCTTTCCAAAACCGGAAGTATTGCTTTTATCGTTGCAAACGACAGACAACTAAATCTCTTTTCATTACTCACCTTCAACAATGTTTATCTCTTCATCGGTTAACCCGTACAATTGATACACCATTTGGTCGATCTCTTTATCCGTTGAATCAATTTGTTGTTTGACGGCCAAAACTTTTTGCGATTCCTGTAGGAAGTAATCTTCCCATTCGGCTTCGTCGCTTAACGAAAGTTTGATTTTCTTTTTTCCCAACTCTTTAATGAAATCGGAGTAGGAGATCAAATGCCAATTTTGTAATTTGTCGGGCAACTCTTCGAGATTAAATTTTCGCTGAATGGTGCGCTGAAACTTTTGTGCGGTTTCTTGAAGCTCATTGGATTTTGATATAAGAAACTTAGCTTTTTCTTCCAATAACTCATTTATCATTGGGTTGCCTTCAGGTAAAGGAAAGGAACGAAGATTATCTAAACTTATTTTAGCAAAGACTTTGCCTTTAATGTCGTGCAATAATCGATATAAAATAGTTACAGGCTTAGAATTGATTAAAGACAATAAATATTCAAGAGAAAATTGCTTATCTTTTATGTATATGCCATGTACTAGTGTGTCGAAATAATAATTGTCCGTATCCAAACAACCAATTAACGAATCCCCTGTTTTTCTAACAACAATCTTTCTATTTTCAAATAAATTGGGTGATCTCAATGCAAAATCAATCTTACTTTGTTTATTCATCCCATCTTTTGATTTAATATCCTCTATATTAATTCTATGGATAATAGATTCATCATAGTTCACATATTGACCTGACCAATTAATATTATAACGAGATATATCCCTTCCCCATATTATTGGCTTATGGTTTTCTGACTCTTTATAATCTGAAACTAATATATGCTTAATATTTCCTGGATTAAGCCCATTTTTTAAAAGATAAAAGTCACCAATTGTTTTGAATTTACTTATTTTATCTATTACTGATTGAGAATCTTTTGAAATAACAGAAATTTCACAATTTGGAACGTTCAAAAATGAATTCTGTGGTACTTTATTTTCAACAATCCGAGTCATTGATATAAAATCTTGTATCTTTTCAGCAGAAGCCAATTCTACAATATTTGCCAAATCGAAGGATCTTTTTATTGTAAATTTCATTAATAAACTCCCCCCAACCTCAGCATCTTCAAAAACCTTTTCAGTTATTGTGAAAATCTCATTTATTTCAGTTTTGGTGATTAACAGTTTCCTAATATCTTCATAGAATGAATTAAAAAGCAGTGACTTTGGAATGATAAAAAATATAGTTCCTTTATCAAATATTTGTAACATCCTTTCAATGAAAAGCACATACAAGTTAGTTTTGTATCTCGTGAAAGGATAATGTTTAGTGTAATAATTCTGTATTTCCTTCTCAATTAATATACCATATGGCGGATTCCCAATTACCACATCGAAACCTCCGTTATATTCCGGTCGGAAAGCATGTTCGACGGAACAGCACATGGTGCTGACAAGGGGGCGTGCCCCCTTGTTGCTGTTGCTGTTGCTGTTGCCACCGAGTTCGGGAAGGCCGTGTTTCACCCTATTGTTACGGATGTATGCGATCGTATTTTCCAGCTGCTCTTCAGAGGTTATCTCTTTGCACCCGAATTTCTGTGTCCAGAGGTGCGCCTGTGCCGTTCCTCTTTCCCGCGCGGAGGCATCCGGAGAGGAAGATCCGGGTATAGTTCTGCCCATTTCGATGTTACATGCCCTGGCAGATATAGATTTTAACTTTCCTACTATTTTCGGTACTTCATGTTCTTCGCATACCAGCAACAGGTGCATATGGTCGCCGCACACATTAAATGCAATGATATTCAGATTGTCTTCGTTAGCGATTTTTGCAATGGTTTCGATTACAATTTTCTCCTCTTTTTCACTTAACCAAACTGCATCACCCCATTCGACATGATTATCCAGCATACGTTGAGAGTACCGCGAGTTATGGGTTGCACAGGTAATGTGCCATCCTTTCTTATCTTTTTTCTCAAATACTTGCGGAAAACCTTCGTACCAGTTAAATGCTTTATCGCCTGCAACTGAAGGATCGTCAATCAGGGAGTTTCCACATTTGATGTTGTTGTTCAGGTCGTTCAGCTTGCGGTTGGGCTGTGCGGTACGCAGCCAAAGAGAGAGTTTAGCAATTTCGACGCTCTCTTCGTTCAGATCGACCCCAAAGAGGTTATTTTCGAGAATGCTCTTTTCAATGTCGCTAAAGATTAACGGAACGCCCAATAGTTTGGCTTGCAATTCGTCTATATAACGGTGCTCTTTCATCAGAAAGTCGAGCGCCTGGTTCAGAAAAGCGCCGGAACCACATGCAGGATCGCAAATAGTGAGTTGAAGCAACCAGTTTTGATAAGTTTTCAGCTTATCGAGCAAGGCCTGTTTGGTTTTCTGATGCCGTTTTTTATCAGTGGTGTACTCTTCTTCTGCAATCAGAAGTTCGGTTTTCTTCTCGGTGCAAAGCTTTCCAACTGTGTTTTCAACAATGTATTTGGTAATGTATTTGGGCGTGTAAAAAACCCCATCTTTTTTACGCCTGGTCTTGGTTTTATCAACGGTCTCCCCTGACAGTTGCGCATTAATTTCGTCGAGTTCGTTTAGCGAGTTTTCAAAAATATGTCCCAGAATATTTACATCAATCTCGCTGTCAAAATCGTACTCCGAAAGGGTTTTGGTGTGCCTGAATAACAATTCATCGTCGATCAATATCGTATCTAAAAGATCATCGGGTTTAAATAAACCACCATTGTAGGCAAACACATCATATCTTTTCCCTTTGTACCCGGTGTTCAGGTATTCGAAATATTTTTTGAATCGTTTGTAAAGCGGTATTTCTACATCACGATCCTGTAAGTCTCTCCAATCGCTTAAAATTAAACGCACCGAATTAGGTGGCAATAACTGGCAGTCTTCAGCAAAAAACAAGAAGAGGAACCGGTCTAATAATTTTTGTGATTTTTTGAATAGCGTGAGTGAGTCGAATTGCGGATTGAGTAAAACAAGGTTTTGGTGCAACTCGCGTTTAAAGAGCGAATAATCTTTGTACAGTTGTTTGGTAATAACATCTTCATGACTTAACGATTCCTCTTTAATTTTTTTCGGCAGGCCATTCTTAATTGACTCGTACGAGAGGATTAAGTAGAGTATTTCGAAATCAGTTTTCGACAACGTAAACAAATTGAGCTCGATGTATTCAATGGCATTGTCGATGTAAAAGCGAATTTTCTCGAAGTTGGAAGTGATAATATAGACACAATCGGGCTGATTATTTTTGTAGCCGAAAGCCTGTACTTCAATCTTGCTTAAATCGGTAGTGTCCGTCCCCTTTAGCTCAATAACGGCAATAACCGACGGGACATGCTCATGCAAGGGGGCATGCCCCCTTAATATTATTGCACCATCGGCTTTTTTGCTGTCCTTAATGTTTTTGTATTCGGTAGTGAGGTTGAAGTTGGGCGTAGGATTCAGTTTGTATCCCAATATTTTTACAAACAACTCACGTAGGAAACCTTCCTGGTATTGTTCTTCTTTACTGTTTCTTATATTCTCCTGAATGTCAGCATTTCCGAAATAGGATTTAAACTCAAGATACTTCGTATTGATCAATTCCGCATCAAGCTGTTTGAGGTATTTCTGTTCAACGGTTTTTTGGAAAAAGGACATTGTTCGTAAGGTTTTTCATTAAACACCAAATATAATAAAATACAGCGATTGCGAAGTCAAAAAAACTGCTCTTTTGAAAATGTGGTTTGTGGTCTCAGTTGCGAGGGTTTGTAAATATGCTGTTATGCGTGAATTTAACCACTAAACCTCTCACAAATTGTGGATATTATCCCGCACTTGTGGAATCTTATCAACAAAGCACCGAAACCCAACTTGCGGGGTAGTTTGATGTTGGCAACTGGCTTTATTTTAAGAAATAAATATTAAAGGTCGCTTTTATTAATGTCCATAGCATTGCAGTATTCTCTTTAGTTACACTTAGTTGAATAACATGAGTTATCCATTGCAGTTGCTTTTAAGCAACTGATAAATAAAAACTTAATTTAAAATTGCTTTAGCATCATTATTGTCCACAGAGTAAATCCATTAATCATTATCCGCTCATATGGTTCATTTTTTATAAACATTTTATCACTTTGGACTATTTTTTGATTGATTGAAAATTTCAAGTGCAGGCTTTTAAAATTTCCCGTAGGGAAAATAGCCCAGTAGAAAGATTAAAATTCATCATTTGTATTGTCCCGTATGGGACAATAGATCATTTATTATGCATTTATTCTACTTACGTTCGGCTCCAGGCAAATAATCAATGAAATTGACCACTTTTGCCTTTTTGCATCGTCTTTTATGATGATTTTGTCCTCGTCGAACAAAATCTCACCTTTTTCAAGCTTAAATGTTTGTTTCATACCGTGACTTATTATGGTTGTTAATGTTTCGCAAATACAGGATGGGATTTAAGCGATAACCTTCCTGTAAATAGGTCGTAACCTTAATATTTACTTTCCTGTCAACGAAGCACGGAAACCCGACTTGTTGGATAGCGCGCTGCATTCGGCTTTCGTTATCTTATGTTTCTTTTTGTAACTTTGTAATTAATTCGTCAAATACGATTGTAATCCAGTCTTTTTTCCATTCAGTTCTAAATGCTATATCATTTGAATCAGGCTTGTCTGTCAAATCTTTTATCCTTACTATAGTGGGAATTGGAATACTGTCACCAATTATCAAAGCCTCCTGTCTTTCCAAAACAGGCAGAGTGTCTGTAATTGCACTTACACTATCAGGCATAAGTCGTCTAACATATTGTTGATCTGAAGGATTAGTTAATCTCATTGCAACAAAATTATTGCATTGAGAAAAGATTGTTTCAGAAATTTCTGATGGTCTTTGGCTTACAATCATTAAGGATAAGCCGTATTTCCTTCCTTCTTTTGCAATTCGCTCAATTGATTTTTTTACAGAATGATATTTTGCGCCTTCGCTTTGAGGAATATAATTGTGGGCTTCTTCCAATACTAAAAGGAAAGGGGCTTCTTTTGTTGCTTGCTTTACCGCTTTATAATAAAAACAAAAATCAAAAACTAACCTACTAATTAGAGAAACAACAATACTTAATACTTCAAAAGGAATTCCACTTAAATCAATAATGGTAATATTGTCCTTTTCGGTATCAGAGTAACCAATGAATTGTTTTAATATTTCTGGCAAGTCGGTAGTCTTATATTCTGAATCATCAGATTTTCTGGGCTTAAGAAGAAATGACAATCGATCATCATTGAGTTTAGTTTCTAACCTAGGAACAAAACGGTCAAATTCACCAGCATAAGGTCCGGCATTTATTTTTCCTGTTAATTTGTCTTCAAATTCAATAACTTCAAATAGCTGATATACGTCAGGGACACCTTCTACTTTTGCTTTAATCTTTAGCTCTCCCGTTTTAGCATCTTTTGTTGAAATGTTATGGTTGGATATGTATTTAAAAACTTCATCAATACTAAAATAAACAGGAGTATCATAGTTAACCTTTGATAATTCATTATTATGTCGTTTTTTATTTAGAGTTACCGAAGCCTTAAATTGAGAAACCTGATTATGCGAATTACTTTCATTACTTTCTATAAACATTTCTTCAAGTTCTTCAGAATTCATTAACCAATAGGGCAGAACCAAATTATTTACATCAAGTTTTTTTGATTTCGGAAATGCAGTTTTATATTCACCATGTAAATCAAAGAGTAATATATGCGTGTTGTTTAATACACCTCGTTGATTTTGATCATCTGTCGGTTTAATTCCTTCTTGTAAAATTCTTGCTACTGTTCCCGATTTTCCCGAACCTGTTGAACCAACTACGGCAATGTGTTTACTGAAAAATTTATCACCATCAACTGCAATGTCAATATTTGTATTCTGTGCAAGGCTTGAAAAGATAAATTTCTTTTCTGTTTCGACTGATTCGTAGATGCTTTTTAATATTGAATCATCAGCAATTACAACCTGACTTGGTGGTATAGCTATTTGTTGACCACCTCTTCTAAATTTTCCTGAATCATCTAAAAATCCTATTGGTTGTGCATCCAAAATAAATGATGGAGAAGTAATAACAGATTGGCCACCTGCATTTGTTTCTTTGATTCTAAAACTTTGTACCAACGCTATGATTGAAGTCTTGGAATCATCAGAAATCATCAAATAACTTCCAATAGTAAAATCACTTGCATCTTGCTTGAAACGGTCAGCATCTATTACTTCAATCTGAATTAGATTTGGTGTTACTGTCAGAATGCGGAAAATGTCTGTTGAATTTGTTGTTGTCATATTTTTATGGGGCTAATTTTTATGGGGCTAATACTTTAAATACTTCGTTGAAGCTCTCACAATATTTGAAATCGAAGAATTGTCCTGTGGAGAAATGGTTCAATGCATCAGAACTTGAAAAATTTATAACAACACGGGGAACTACTATTTCGGAAATATTACTTGCCCAAGTGTTTTTTGAAATCAATTTAATCTGGTAGGACGACTTTAAAATTTTGGTGCCATTGGTCGTAGTGTTTACAATAGGTTCTTTATTGAATATTGAAGTTGAGAATTTTAATTCTTCAAAACCATCATTGAATATTATTTCATTATCTATCATGAACCTTTTTAAGTTAAGTAAAATTGATGTATCACAATCAAGTACTACAGTCAAGGGCTTTGCATTTCTTAATGATGAATTGAGTTTGTAAAACTTCTCAATTAAATTTTCAATGAATGATTCTAATGGAAGTTCATTGTTGTCAGCGAGAATTACCTCGTTGCCAATTAGTATTACTTTAGTTCTTGCCGGTTCAAGTGCCCTCGATGATTTTAAACTTTGTGCCGATTGTTTTAAATATTCTTTCTTAGAACGAAGTTTAATAAACCACTGATTGAATAGGTTTTTTCTACAGTCAATTGCTGAAAGAAAATCTGCTTTTGTTATTTGTCTTTGGCTTTCATTTCTTTTAATCGCTTTATCAATAATGATTCTTAAAGCGTTGTTGTAGAAATGATTGTCTGCTTCAATTTCACTGCAAGAGAACTTGATCTTAAGTTTATCAATTACTTGTTTTTGTTGTGCGTAAAATTCTGTTCCAAATGTCAATTTGAATTGAGATATAAAGGTATTTAGTTGGCCGTTAGAAATCCCCTTTTCTAATTCATAATGTTTCTCAACCCCCTTTTCTGAGTATGATAAAATCGCTTTTAATTTTGTCAAATCAATTGTCGGTTCGTTTCCCGCTATTTCATTCTCAAAATGAGCATATAAAATATATTTAAGGTTATTTGGTGTTGCTGGATTTACAAAGTGTTCAAGCATAAGAGAAATTGGTTCTCGAATTGCTGAATTAATATATCTCGGTTTTGAAAGATATTTACATTGAACAGTTGTAGTATCTGTTGCAGTGTTTATGTCTATATCCTCAATACCTTCAACGATAATTGAGTCACTGTCTGAAACCAATTCCAACAGCTTCAAAATTGAAGTATCAAACTGGTAATAATATCCTTTAATTGTTGCGTCTGCTGCTCTTGTTGTCATTGTATCTAACTGTCTTTACGATTGCCGCTAACTCGTTTACATCTCATTTCTAAAAAAGGTGCATAAATCCTGCTTAAATCTTGATGTTTTATGCTCTTTTCCCTGTTTTTAAAGTGAACTATATTTCTGTAAATGTACAAGTAACTTTTACCAATCATCAAATAGATTATTTATGGGTGTACGACAAAATTCCCTTTTATAAAAAAGGCCATACATTTGTAATGTCGACGAAAAATACAAATAAGTATAACCTTTAACTCTGAAGAGTATGGCAACAAAATTAAATGAAATATCTGCATCTTTTGAAGAAAAACTTGAAGACTTATCGTGCACGATATCAAAAGATTGCTCAGGCTATGAATTTGAAGCCTCATTTAATGATTTAATAAAAGATTTTAGTCAGTCGGTTTTTCAATCTATGGTAGGAAATATTCCCAAATTGGATATGGAAATGGGTAGAGGAATATGATCCCAACAGCACACAAATCCTTGATTTATATCATTGCAAAAACATATTACGCCAGAGATGAGTACTTAGCCCAAAATGGGTAGAGACTTGCATCGACACCTTGATGAACCAAAAGACAGAAGAACTTTTGACAGCCATAATACAAATGAAATGTGGCCAAAAACAGATCGAAAAGGGAAAGATGAAACTGTTCAACTATTTAATCAACAATCAGAAACGCATTAATTACGGGCTGTATAAAGAACAAGGACTGCTGTTTGGTTCCGTGGCAATAGAATCGGCAAACCGGGACATTATTCAGAAAAGAATGAAGTTATCAGGGCAGCGCCGGACACTTTCAGGTGCGCAGCAAATGCTAAATTTTAGAGTGTGTTATAAAAACGGACAAGGCAAAATGTTGCGTGAACTAATAACAAATTATCAAAAAGTTGCCTAATTCAGAAAAAGGGAATTTTGTCGTACACCCTTATTTATTTTTTGTAAATATTTCCCGATTACATAAGTGTTCATCTGATTCGTCTTGTTGCCTTTAGAGATTTTACTCCCTCATCATTATGCTTCTTATCTGATGGCAAAACAGCAAATTTTTCCGCCATCCTTTCTGGGATCAAGGAGAAAAGTTGGGGAATCTGACCTGCCCTTAAATTTGTTTACAGATTTTTTATCATTAAACGTCAATTGTCTGATTATTTCGGTTAACCCTTTCGATTTCTCCCGTCTTCTCTGGCCTTCTCTCACATTGATTTAATAGTTCTTATCCCAATCCTCGCTACCTTTACCCTATCGATTAAGGCGCCCCGTTTCCGTCATATTTGGTTCATACCAACTTCATACCTTCGTCATATCCGAATCGGGTTCCTTTTTCCGGTGATCGTTTTATGGGGAAGTTATAAATTGAAACAAACGACCTTCTTTTTGGTGCTTTGGGGAAGAGGTTTTAATTTATCATTAAGGTCAATTGTCTGGTTATTTCAATTAAATCTTTCGCGGCCTCTCATGGCCTCTGGCGGCCTCTCAGTTTAAATTGATATGAATTATCCCAGTCCTCAGTACCTTTATCCTATCGATAAAGGCGCCCCACTTCCTTCGTATCTGGTCCTGACCAACTCCTGACCAACTCCTGACCTTCTTCGGATCAAATTCGGGTTCCTTCCTCAGGTGACAATTTCATGGGTATTTAATGTTTCATAAGCTGTATTAGGAAAAACCCGGATCATTCGGATTATAAAAATCATAATTAAATCAGGTACGAACCAAACAAGAATCAAACAAGAACCAAACACGACGGGGAGAGACACGAAGAACTCTGATTTATTTATTTGTGATATATTGAAATTGCACTGCGCTTTAAAAGTCCACAAATCCCGTGTTGGCAAAAGATGACATAAGTAATGGTTAAGATATAATGTCGTATTTTTTAGTCAAGGATTAAAGATAAATATTAGTCGTTATACTGCTTTCGCAAAAAGATAACACCACAGATTACACAGATTAATAAACTCACAAAGTGAGTTTTCAATCTGTCCCGCACGATGCGGGATCTGAGAATCGAAGATCAGCGAAGCTAAATCTGTGGTAGAAATAATTCCGATATGATGTGGTCGCGTATCAGATTGACATATTCAGAATACGACATTTTATAATTCTTATTACGTAATTTCACTCCCACTACTTAGCTGTTTAAATTTTACTTAATGGTCCCGTTATGGACTGAATATTGGTAGAATAAATGTATAATAATCATCTGTTGTCCCGTACGGGACAATACCAATGATGAATTTTGACCTTTTTACCGGGCTATTTTCTCTGCGGGAAATTCTTAAACCGTTTCTTAAAATATTGATTCAAGCTTTAATATCCAGCCCTGAACTTTAGTTCTTGCATTTTCCATCAAAGAGTACACGAGTGGTACTACAACCAGCGTTAATAACATTGAACTGGTGAGTCCTCCGATAAGAACCCATGCAATTCCGTTTTTCCATTCGGATGCCGCCCCCGAAGCAAGCGCAATGGGCAGAAGCCCAATAATCATCGAGAGCGTGGTCATCAATACAGGTCGAAGCCTGATGCGGGTTGCCATTAATAATGCGCGGATGGTGCGGTAACCTTGTTTCTTAAGATGGGTTGTGAAATCGACCACCAGAATGGCATTCTTTGCTACGAGGCCAATGAGCATAATCATCCCCATGATACTGAACATGCTCAGGGTGGCTTTTGATAATGCCAGAGCAAGAATCGCCCCGATGATCGCCAACGGAATAGAGAAGAGTACCACAAACGGATAGAGATACGATTCGTACAATGCCACCATGATCAGATAAACAAGAATAATAGCGGTCAGTAAAGCAAATCCAAGGCTTCCAAAGGCATCCTCCTGCATTTGCATATCGCCTGCATAATAGATTGATACATCTGAAGGGAAGCGGATCGCTTCGATCTGTTGCTTAATATCGTCGCCCACATCGCCCGATGCACGGCCTAATACCTGTGCCTGAATGGTAGTTGAGGAGATCCGGTCCATCCTTTCGAGTTTCGAACTTCCATCGCTGTAGGTAATATTGGCAAACTGTGATAGTTTAATTTGCTGATCGGATGAATTAATAAACGAAAGATTTGATACATCGGATAAATTGCGACGGTTAAACTCATCGTAAACCACATTGATGTCATAATCATAAGCGCCATCGGTGTATTTTGCATCGGTATTCCCGCTAAAGGCCGTTGACATTACAGAACCTACCGTAGCAAGTGATAAGCCCAGGTCTGCCATCTTTTCCTTGTCAATTTCTACTGATATTTCATTACGTGCATCTTCGAGCGACGATTTCGTATCGATCGTACCCGGAGTACTTGTAATCAGCTTTTTAACTGTTCTTGTATACTTTTGCAATGAATCGGGGTCCGACGATTTTACAATTACCTGTATCGGACTATCGTCCGTGCTTCCAAAGAATGGATTCATCAATGCTGTACTAATCTTCGCTCCTGTGATCTTGGCGTTTAGTAGATTCTTGATCTGATTGGCATACACCTTCGATGATGCGTCGCGCAACTTTTTATCAACAAGCTTTACATCTATTTCTGCCTTGTTGGAATTGCTTTGTGCACCCCCGCTTTGCATCCCTTCGTTTGATGAGCCAACGGTTGTGAAAACGGATTTTATTTCGGGTTGGACTGATAAGATATGTTCAATCTCCAGCACCTTTAAGTTTGTCTCTTTCAGGGTTGCATCGTTAGGCAACTCAACTTCAATAATAAACTCACCAATATCGCCGATTCCGAATACTTCAGTTCCTACAAATCCGGCAGGAATAAGGGCTACTGAGCCAATAAAGAATCCCGTTACAATGGCAAAGGTGATCGCTTTATGACGGAATGCTTTTAGAAGAATCGTATGAATAAAAGATGCGAATCCATCAACCTGTTTCTCAAACCAGATGAAAAAGCGTCCTGAGAAGTGTTCTTTATTGAGTTGCTGAAGCTTTGCGAGCCGTGAAGTGAGCAGCGGAACAACAGTAAAAGCAACCAATAAACTAAGCAGCGTGGTCACAACAATCACCAGTGCAAAAGGGGCCAGCATCGGAGCCATCATACTTTTTGAAAGTCCGAGTGGAAGAAACACCACAACATCCACAAGCGTGATGGCAATGGCCGTGTAACTGATTTCGGCACGACCGTCAAGCGTTGCCAATACCTTATCTTTACCCATTTCCATGTGACGATATATATTTTCGAGCACTACGATGGCATCATCTACGAGAATCCCAATTACCAGCGACATAGCTAAAAGCGTCATGATATTCAGCGTGTAACCCAAAAGGTACATACCAAGGAATGAAACTATAATTGAAATTGGAATAGCAATCATCACAATGAATGCATTTCGTAAACCGTGAAGGAAAACCAGCATCACGAGCGAAACAAGGATGATGGCAAACACCAGATCGTGTTTGACCGAATCGGTGGCTTGTTCCGTGAAGATGGATGAATCGAAAGGGACTTCAAACTTCAGATGATTATCCTTATAGGTGCTTTCAAGTTCGGCAAGCTTATTGTTTATCAAATGACAAACCTCAACGGTATTGGCATCCGATTGCTTTTTGATGCTAAGTCCCACTGAGTTACGTCCGTCAACACGGGCAAGTGTGGTTGGCTCTTTTGCAACATCGAGTACTTCGCCTAAATCTTTTAATTTCACTTTTGAACCGGTGTCGGTTACACGAATGATAACATTCTCAATATCCTGAATGGTTTTAAATTTGGCAGAGAGCCGGATAACCATCTGCGCATCGTCGTTTTTTATCTTTCCCGTTGGAAAATCAAGTGTCGAAGATTGGATGGCTTCAAGTACTTGCAGGGATGAAAGATTGTAATCTTCAAGCTTTTGTGCATCAAGATTCACACGGATTTCGCGTTCGTTACCACCAATAATGGCAATCTCGCCAACCCCTTTTACGCGTGCCAGTTCGGGTTGAATCTTGTATTTAAGCAGATCGTAAAATTCCATCGAAGGCAAAGATGCGGAGGTTCCAATATTCATTACGGGCAAATCACCCAGCACTATCTTACTCACTACAGGATCCAAAACGGTGCGCGGCAGAAGGTTTTTTGCCGCATTAATCCTGCGTTGTGCATCCTGAATAACAGTATTGATATCGGCTGTTTGTTTCAGCGATATGCCCAGAATAGAAATACCTTCGATTGAGGTGGATTGGATATGATCGATATCTTCAACGGATGTAATGACATCTTCGAGTTTTTTAGTAACACTATTTTCAACTTCGGAAGCAGAGGCACCAGGATAACTTGTCATAACCATAAAAGCAGGCGCCGTCATACTTGGCATCAGCTCTGAATTAAGATTTTTATAACCTGCAAAGCCTAAAAAGATAAGTATTGTGAAAACAACGACTACAAGTGTAGGTCGGTTAACTGATATTTTTGTAATATTCATACGTATATAATTTGTTTTTTAATGGCTGCTTTTATTAGAAACTGTTTGAATTTTATTTAATGGTCCCGTTAGGGATCGAATGTCGGTAGAATAAATGTATAATAATCATCTTTTGTCCCGTATGGGACAATACCAATTATGATTTTTAACCTTTTTACCGGGCTATTTTTCCTTCGGGAAATTTTTAAACAGTTTCTAATTATTCAACTTGATCTTACTGCCATTTACAAGACTAATCTGACCTGAGGTTACAATGACATCGCCAACTTTGAGGCCCTCGCTGACAACGACATATTTGTCATCGAAGGGAGTAACAACGATTTTTCTCAGGTTTACGGAATCGCCTTTTAAAAGAAAGACCTCGGCGTTTTTAATACTGCCGGCAATTGCTTTACGTGGAATTATCAATGCCCGTTCACTGGAATCACTGCTAAACACGACAGTACCGAACATGCCCGGTTTTATCAGTTGATCGGAGTGATTATCCACTTCAATCTCCGCATCATACCGTTTCGAAAGGTCTGCTTTAATAATAATTGCAGTTACTTTACCATCATAGGTAATTCCGGGATAGGCCTCGACGCTAAACTTCACATTTTGGTCTTTCTTTATTTTTTGAACTTCAGCATCTGTAAGCTTGGCAATGAGTTTTACTTTATTTATTGAAACGATATCAAAAACTGCAGTGCCGGGTGATAAATAGGTTCCTTTTGCGGCATATCGTTTTGTGATAATTCCATCAAACGGCGCTTTTATCCTGGCGTTTTCATTTTGCACTTTCGCAATGGTATAAGAGGAGAGGGCATTCTCATAAACCTGTTTTGCAGATTCGTATTGTTCGATCGTTGCAGCGTCACCTTTCGAAAGCTTTTCAAACCGTTGTTTGTCTTTCTCTGCTTTTTCAAGATTAAATTTAGCCAGATTGAGTTGAGAAGCAAAGAGCTCGTTATCAATTGAGGCCAAAACCTGTCCGGAAACAACTTTGTCTCCTGTTTTTGAATTGATTGAAACGATTTTTCCTTGTGTTTCAGCGGCAATTGAAACTTCCTGTGAAGGTGAAAACGTTCCATTTATTGAAAAGGTAGTTGTCATTTGCCTGTATTTAACGGTATCGGTGATTACAGGGACGGTTGTATTCGATTCCGATACCATTTTTAGCTCTTCACTAAAGCTTTGTTTGACAGAAACAAGTCTGACGATAACAATTGCCACAACAGTAATAACTGCGGCTGTGATAATGTATTTCTTAATTTTCATTTATCTGATTTGTTTAAAAGTGGACACATAGAATTTCCGTAGATCTTAGATCTATAACAGTTTGTGTGGTAATAGTAGAATTGAACTATTGACTGAATGGCTAAGGCTAAGGTTAAAAGGCTAAAGTGCATCAGGATGAAGTTCTTAGGTTTTTCAGCTTTGTTTTACTTTCAAAGAAGATGTGTAGTTGATTTGTTTCTTTCACTTTAACCATTTCACCTTGTCCTTTAACCTTTTATTATTAATAGTTAAGCAACTCGCCTTTCGATTTTCTGACTTCCAATTCGGCATCTTTTAGCTGAAGCAAGGCATTCACATACGAAAGTCGCGCCTCTGTCATTGAGTTTTCGGATAACATGAGATCGGATAACAAAACAATTTGCTGATGATAACCTTGAAGCGTAATGTCGTAATCTTCCTCTGCTATTTTTATATTTTCCTGCTGACGTAACAATGCATGAAGACTACTGTTATATTGACGCATCGCATCTGTAAAATCCTTTGAGTAATTATCCGAAGTATTTTTCCGGGTGTTCTGCAATTGCAACAATTCGATGTCGCACTGTTTGGTTTTTGCATACTTCCCGAAGCCGTCGAAAATTGGCACATTCAGACTTATACCGATCATGCCAACTTTGAAAAACTTGTTGCCACTACCATTAAAATAGTTAAGATCATTCTGTTGACCATCATAATAGAATTGTCCGGCACCTGACAAAGTTGGCAAATACAATTGTTGATTCGCCTTTCTGTTGAGTGACGAAACTTCAATTTGTTTGTCGAGCAGCTTCATCTCCGTCCTGTTATTAAAATCAGGCATTTCAAAACTTTGCAAAGTTTGCCCGAATGATAAGGTATCAACCAATACAACATTGCCTGCATTGTCAATCCCTGTCAGATATTTCAATAAACCAAGTTGTTGCTGGCTCAGCTGAACGAGATTATCAATTTGTGTTTGCAGGTTATTCTTATTCACAAGAACTTTTGAATAGTCAATTTTCCGGATGACTCCATTTTCATTCCGGAGTTTTAAGATAGCCAGTAAATGGTCGGTATTTTGCATATTCTTCTCTAACTGTGCAATTTGATTATTGGTTGTTTTGCAGAGAAAGTACACTTGCGATACCTGGTAAACCAATTCTTCCTTTTTCTGCTGAAGGCTTAGCTCGTTGATTGTCTGCATTCGTCGGGAAACCTTTATTGATGTAAAATAACTTTGATTATAAAGCATCAGAGAAGCTTTAAAACCGCCAATCCAATCATATTTTGTTCCGATTTCAACAGGAATTTCGCCTGTAGTGCCAAACATTTCACCCGGCATCAGCATCCTGGGAATGGCGTAGTAATAGTTGAAATCGCTATAGCCTTCGAGCTGAGGATAAAGTTTACTCTTCAATTCTTTCAACTGATACGCTGACTTCTGTGTCTCCAGTTTCGCATTGGTTACGTTAATGTTGTTATCAACGCCGAGTTGACAGGCCTGGTGTAATGTAAGATTTATGATCGTATCCTGGGCCCTGGCCTGCAATATTCCAAATATTACGAGCGCTGCTGTAATTATTTTATTTATTTTCATTGATTAATATGTGGTTGATATTCTATGCCTTGACGTTTGTTTGTATTGTCCGCGTCAAGGCATAAGTTTGGCTAACACTCATTTTGGAATGAATGGTATTTTAAAACCTATAATGTAATGGTGTGTGCTAAGTTGTTGGCAGCGAAGTGAATGCTGATTATTCTACTGTCGGAGAATCGCTATTCCCTTTCTTCATTTCCTCGAATCTTTTCCACCAATCTTCCCGGTTTGGCCGATCATTGAATCTTTTCCACCAGTCTTCGCGGCCTGGCCGATGTTCGCCAGCACCCATATTTGCGTGTCTTCTGCCGCCAGGTCTGCCTCCTCCGTGTCCGAAACCAGAAAAGATTATTTTTGACAAAACGATTAATCCCGCTGTCTGCCAATATGTTACGACCGGACCATGAAATAACACCGGAATTAACCAATTCCAAAGAAGCATCGTAACCAATACGAACAAGCCCATTGCTCCTAATCCAAGTAGACCGAAGCCTGTAAATCTCAATACTTTTAAAGTTCTCATATCAATTGTCTTTTAATAAGTTATACAAATCATTTAAGCTTTCCCTGAGAGCCAGTATTGCGTATCGTTTCCTGGAAATAAGGGTATTCACGCCAATTCCGGTTTCTCTTGAAATCTCGTTGAAACTCACCTCATCAAATTCGTGAGCGATGAATACGCTGCTTTGTTCCGTAGGCAATTCCGAGAGCGTTTTTTCAATGGTTTCCCATATCAAACGTTTTATTTCTTCCTCTTCGGGCGAAGTTCCCAGTGCGGGGAGTATATCTTCGAGCGAAATCGGACCATCTTCATCATCCATGACAGGTTCAATACGACTGAATGGAACAGGTTTCTTTTTCCGGAACAAATCGGTAATACGGTTATCGGCGACTCTGTAAAGCCATGCCGTAAGCTGCTCAATCTGTTTTATGTCCTGAAAACCAATCGTTAGTTGATAGAAAACATCCTGCAGAATGTCTTCGGCATCCAGTTTGTCAGAAATCTTATTTCGTATATAACCAAGCAAACGTCTCCGCTCAACTTTATACACTTCATTAATTTTATCCGACTGTTTTATTTCCATTCTGTTGTCTCTCTATGTGTGTTGACGGATGAGTTTAAATTATATTTTAAAATTGTGAGATAAAAATAAAAGAATTTCGTAAAGCTATGAATTTCTATTAGTTATTGAGCATATCTCTATTGAAAATTATCTTACGATTAAACTTCGGTATAATAAGTGGGATGTTAAGAATTCCCATTCTTTTACTCATATCTTTTACTCATAAGTAATGTCGTAAAACGTTCTTCATCTCACCTGGACTAATCCCTCCCTTTTGGCATGGATTTAGATGAGTTTTATTAAACCGAACTATATTATAACGTTTTATTTTAGAAAATAAGTCTTTTTTTGGGAGGACTCCCCCTTTGAAAAAGCATAGCCGTCAGGCTAACCATATTTAATTTGCACTATATCAATGATATATGACACAATTTCTTTTTTTACCCCTTTTCTTTTGGAATTAGGGTTTGATTT
>JAATGF010000120.1 GCA_015654795.1 Bacteroidales bacterium | reverse complement strand
GGGGTGTCGCAAACTGGATATTACCTAAAAATTCCTCGTTCCATTTGTAATGATTTTTGAAATTTTATTTTTGATAATCAGGATTATAGTATAAGTGACAATTTATTAAGGGCAATTTATTTTTTGATTTACGTCACCCCACCCTTCGGGATAATTTGAGAACGTTGAGCTTATTCATTCAAGAGTTTTTCTTATTCAAATTATTATCATCGAATTGTCACATTATCAAATTCATTTTTTCACCAGCAGTCCGTTACGCATCTAATTCACCTGCAATGACATTCATCGAACTCATCGTAAGGATCGCATCGGATAACATATTCCCTTTTACCATTTCGGGATATGCCTGGTAATAGATAAAGCAGGGACGGCGGAAATGTAATCTTGAAGGGGTACGTCCTCCATCGCTCACAAGATAAAAGCCAAGCTCTCCGTTAGCTGCTTCAACACAATGGTAAACTTCTCCGACAGGAATATCAGTTTCTCCCATCACAATTTTGAAATGCCAGATAAGCGCCTCCATATTGTTGTATACCTTCTCTTTAGGCGGCAACACAAATCGCGGATCGCTTGCATAATAGGTCTCCTTATCCTCCATTTTATCGAGTTTCGCTATTGCCTGTTCCATGATATACATACTTTGCTTCATCTCTTCCTGCCGAACCATAAACCGGTCGTAGGTATCGCCATTCTGTCCAACCGGCACAATAAAATCGAACTCTTCGTACGAACAGTAAGGATTCATAACTCTTACATCATAATCGACACCACAGGCCCGCAAATTTGGACCCGTGAATCCATAAGCGAGTGCACGGTCGGCAGGAAAAGGTCCGACATTTATAGTTCGATCCATGAAAATGCGATTCCTTGCCAACAGCATCTCGAATTCTTTTAGATGTGCAGGAAATGTTTTCAGAAAAGAGCGGATTTTTTCCCATGCTTTGGGACTGAAATTGCGTTCGAAACCGCCAATTCTACCCATATTTGTAGTGAGCCGCGCCCCACAGATTTCTTCATAGATTTCGTAAATAAATTCCCTGTCCTGAAATATGTAAGTGAACCCCGTCAAGGCACCACTGTCAACGCCGATAACGCTGTTGCAAATAATGTGATCGGCAATCCGGGCAAGTTCCATTACAATTATGCGCAGGTAATCAACACGTTTGGGAGTTTCGATGCCAAGTAATTTTTCAACAGTCATATGCCACCCCATGTTATTTAACGGGGAGGAACAATAGTTCATCCTGTCAGTAAGCGGAGTGATCTGATAAAAAGGCCTGCGTTCGGCAATTTTTTCGAATGCACGATGTATGTAGCCAATTGTCTGTTCGGTACTTACAATAAATTCTCCATCCATCAGCATTACGTTTTGGAATACACCATGCGTTGCAGGATGAGTAGGGCCAACATTTAATGTGTTGTACTCCTTCGGTTCTTCCGATTTGACTACATCTTTGTCCCAATAATCAGTGTCAATATCCTGTGCCATAAAAAAGTTTTCAAATTTTCAAGTGCCTAAAGTACTTAGAGTGCCTAAAGTGCCTGTAATACTTAGAGTTGAAAGTGCGGCATTCCAAACTCAAGGCACTCCAAACTTATTTTTTATCTTCCAAACATACTATCATCCTTATCCTCGCGGGTCTGATCTTCGAGCGGAAAGTCTTTGCGCATTGGGAAATCGGTCATATCATCCATGTTCAGAATACGTACCAAATTAGGATGCCCCTCGAAAATTATTCCGTAAAAATCATATGTTTCGCGCTCCATCCAGTTGGCCGAAGGCCAGATTGTTGTTGCTGTCGGCATTACAGGATTATTAATATCGGTTGATGTTTTGATCCTGATCCTATGATTATTAACGAAACTATGCAGGTGATAAACGACGCCGAGTTGTTCTTTGTCGGGATAATGCATACCGCAAAGGGTGGTTAAGAAATTGAATTGCATATCCTTTTCATCACGAAGGAAAAGCAACACATCGTAAATAACTTCCTTTCGAACAGTAAAGCACAGCATATCAAATAGTACCTCGTGCTTTTCAACGGCCTCACCATATTTGCCAACAAGCTTCTCAACAACTAACTGGTTTCTATCCGGAATGATTTGGAACACTAAATTTTTATTTTATAAGGTTAGTACTCTTCCCGCGGGACTTTAAGAAGTAACTAAATCAAATTGTCTCTCCCACGATTATTCCATATCGTATCGTTTCATTAAATCTTCATACTCCTTTGAATGTCTTCGTCTAAGCGATTCGTTGCCTGCAAGTTCCTGAATTTTAATGATGCCATCAATAATTTGTTCAGGACGAGGAGGGCAACCCGGCACATACACATCGACGGGAATTACACGATCGATGCCTTGCAAAACGCTGTATGTATCGAAGATACCACCGCTTGCAGCACAGGCTCCAACAGCAATAACCCATTTCGGTTCTGCCATTTGCACATAAACTTCACGCAGTACCGGCCCCATTTTTTTAGCGATAGTTCCCATAACCATCAGCAGGTCGCTCTGACGGGGTGAAAAGCTTAACCGCTCTGAACCAAATCGTGCCAAATCGTAATGAGCACCCATTGTAGCCATAAATTCAATGCCACAACATGAGGTGGCAAATGGCAACGGCCATAAGGAGTTTTTGCGTGCCAACCCAACTGCCTTTTCGAAGGATGTAGCAAAAAATCCCTGACCCGATATACCTTCAGGCGCCTCTGCTACAGCGGGTTTATCTATTTGTTTTTGAGTTTCAGACATGACTATAATATTTACAACATACATTAACGCTTATCCCATTTCAAAGCGCCTTTCAGAATGATATAAATAAAACCGGCAAGAAGAAGAGTCATAAATAAAAACATATCGAGAAAACCATCCTTACCCATTGATTTGAAATTAACAGCCCATGGATACATGAATATAACTTCCACATCAAAAAGGACAAAAAGGATCGCGATCAGGAAATATTTAACCGAAAACGGACTCCTCGCATTACCCATTCCTTCGATACCACACTCGAAATTCTCGAGTTTGGCGCGTGAAGGTCTCCTGGGTCCAAGAAAATGTGTCAGTACCATCGTGGTAATCACGAACCCCAGAACAACAATTGTCTGAATTAAAACAGGTATATAATCTTGCGGCATTTTATATGAATCTTTATTGAATCAATAACAATGAATATTTAATATAGTTCATAAAGATAAATGAAGTTTGTTGTTTTAGATTGTCTATTGAGGAAATTTTTCCAAAGAAATATTTAAAATCAGTTAGATCAGATTAAGTGCCGTGAATAAAATAATATCGTATTTGCAAAAGTGGAAAAGGAAGATGAGGAGAAAAGGCGATGGGGCGCGTCAGGGCGAAAATGGCGAGCGGGAGTGAGGGAGTCAGGGTCATTATAGTCATTGAAAAGGTCATTGGCTTCGCTGTCATTGAAAGTTCATTAGGCATTAAAAATCTTCGTTTGAGGATCCGATGCTGATATAGGACCTGATACCAGACTCAGTATGAATCAAACATGAATCAAACATGAACCAAACATGAATCAAACATGAACCAAACATAGAGCAGGTACGAGGGAAATATGGAGCAAACCCATCCGGGTTGTTTGTTTCAATTACGATAGATACATATTAAAAGTGCACTGCGCTTCGAGAGTCCACAAATCCTGCATTGGCAAAAGACGACATTTAATTATTCCCATTACTTAAGTGTTCTCAGGTTTTCCCTCAAAAATAATCAGAATAAGACTGTTTAAAAATTTCCCGTAGGGAAAATAGCTCGGTAGAAAGGTTAAAATTCATCATTGGTATTGTCCCGTACGGGACAATAGATGATTATTATACATTTATTCTACCGATCCCGTATGTGCGGGATCTAACGGGACCAGTAAATAAAATTTAAACAGCTTCTAAAAACAATCAGAATAAAAAAACTAAGTAATATAAAAATTTCATGCCTTTAAAGATCACTATAATCAGATTTATAGATTCTTTTAACCGTTTGCGAAAACAGTTCATGGGATTTCCGGACGCTTTGGGAGTTCTGGCTGCCCTAGCGGGGTTTCTGATATTCATTTATCATATAGCGGAAAAGGCATCATTTACTTGTGAATGCCTGATAAAATCCATTGAAAAATGCCCGTGCATTCAAGCCTAAAGATTGACTTCTGTATCCGCCTTCCTGCACAATCAGAATCGGAATCTTTAAGTCTCCAATTAGTTTTCCAGTAGTGACGAAATTAGTCTGCAAAAAATCCCAAGTTCCTGTAGGATCACCCTTTGCGGTATCTAATCCTAAAGCAACGACTAAATAATCAGGTTGAAAATCACGAATCAATTTCAGCGCCTTGTTAAGCGTTTTTGTATAATATTCAAAAGATATCTTTTCAGGTAATGGAAAGTTCACATTAAATCCAAGACCTAAATCCTCCCCTTTTTCGTCTGAAAAGCCTGTAAAATAAGGATAAGCAAACGAGGGATGCCCATGAATTGAAACTGTTAAAACATCGTTGCGATGGTAGAAAATTTGTTGTTGTCCATTTCCGTGATGAAAATCAATATCCAAAATAGCGACTTTACCTAATTTACTAAACCGATTCGCAGCAATAGCACAATTGTTAAAGTAACAAAAGCCTCCAAATACCGATCTTTCAGTATGATGTCCCGGTGGTCGCGTCAACACATAAGCAAATTTACTGCCGGCAATGATCTCGTCGGTTGCTGTTAAAGTGCAATTAACACCTCCGCGTGCAGCCAGATAAGCATTCTGATTAAGAGGAGTGAATGTATCGAAGCAATAATAACCTGCCTTCACCGACAAATCTTTAGGCGGGCGGGCGGGATTCCGAATTGGGAATACGTAAGGATATACCGATTTACCCTTCGGGAGATTCTGACATACTTTTTTGAAGAAGTTAAAATAATGACGATCGTGAACTTCAAGAATAAATTTGTCAGGATATTCCCTAACCTTTCCATATCGAAAAAGACCTGACTTATCGAGCTCTTTTTGAATGCTCTTTACACGAACCGGCGATTCAACATAGCCTCTTTCCTTAATATGATGAATAATGTGTTTGTCATTCACAATCAATAAAATCTTACTTTTTTCGGTCAGAGGCGTCTTATACAACCGGATATCTCTCTTTCGCATATATTTAGGCGGACGCAGAACAACAGGGTCATCCTGAATACTATCGATCACCATTTGAACATATGACTTGGGACAATAGTCGCCATATTTGCGGTCTAAGATAGCCTTAACAATTTCGCGGGCCCTTGCATTCGGAATACTATTACGTCTGTTTAATCCGTCAAAGATAAGGTATGGCGGAGAATCATCTTCCGGATAAACAGTTGTTTCGTAGCTTGTATTTGCAATAGGCCTTGCTCCGAAACGTTCATAAAAAGCAAGTCTTTGCTTATTCTGTTTCAGGATCAACTTATCATCAATACAAAGGGTTGGGTCATCGGGTAAACATTCGAAGAAAATACCAAATGCATCCAATGCCTCGGCCTCCTCTCTAACTCTCTCGTACAATGCACCTCCAAGCCCTGAAGAGGTCTTTTCAGGCGAAACAGCAACGTAATCAAGAAAGCAGAATCGCAGGTCCGACATATACAACAATAATGCAAATCCTCTTACAGCATCGTTTATATCTTCGGCAATAAACAGTGTAGTCTGGTATTTATACTTAAGCGGATCGACCATCTGGTCTTCAATTTCTTCGATCTTTTTATGGGCAAGAAAAGGAATTTGGGTTTTAATAATTTCCTTCACCTTTTCCATCTTCCGAATATTCACTTCGAGATATGGATTGGATATTTTTCGGATTCTGATCATATATTTCCCAATTGGGTTTTAAACCTTTTGTGAATTTACACTCTTTTGCTCAATTATGGATCATCAAACAGATAATATTTTGAGAATCTGTTTCCCTCCGTTCTTTTGAAAACAAAACAACTGAAAAATCAGGGTGAAACCCTTATCTTTCAGTTGTGCATCCGCTAATTTACAATTGGAAATTTCAATGGTTTGACAATCCGGGCCATGTTTTAAACCGAAAAACCGGATACCTTGATTATTTGATCTCAGAAAATTTACTTTACAGTCTTTAATTGCCTGATTACCTCAGAAGCCTGTGCATCAGCAGGATCAAGCACCAGAATTTTTCTGAAATATTCTATCGAAGTAGCTTCTAGCGCTTCTGATTGTCGTTTGTCGGTTTTAACGATTCGTTCACTTTTCAGGAAGTAATATGAACCAAGATATTTGTAACATTCGATGATTGATTTGCGATTCTTAATCGTATCTCCTGCTTCGAGTATTGCCAGCGCTTTTTCGTATGGTTCTTTTGCTAAAGTAGTTAACGCCTCAGGATCGAGCAATGAATTAATACGTCCCTTCCAAATAAAACCACCAGCATACTCTGGATTAAGAATAGTGACCTTCGTAAAAGCGCTATCTGCCATTTGAAAATTAAGCCGCTTTGCCTCATTAACATTTGTACTATCAGCAAATGGAATTTTGCTTACCTTTTGAAGTGCCATTAATGAATCGTACCTGGCACGATAATTATCACCTTCAAAATAATACTCTTTACCAATCTGAAACCATGTGTTTACGCTGTCCGCCCCTAAAATTAACATCTTTTTGTAAATGACAACTGCTTCATTGTGCATCTTGTTCGTTGAATAAAGCCTGGCGAGGGCATCGTAAATCTCGGTCTTAGTTGAATCCAATGCTAAAGCTTTCTGATAATTTACAATGGCCAGGGAATCCTGACCACTCATTTGCAATAAGCGGCCATAATAACCATAGTCCGATGCTATGTTTTTTCCCGGATCATGAAGTTTAAAAAATTTATCCATATACGCTATCCCTTTCTGAAAATCACCAGTTTCGCAAGCAATATAACCACTGATTCTGAGGAGTACCGATTCATCGGAATTCTGCGCCATGACATCTTCCAATAATTCCGCCGCCTCGGTGTATTTTTTATTAAAGAAAAGGATGAATGCAAACCGTTCTTTATCATCAACCGATACTTCGGCTTTCCCAATATAAATCCGATAATTCTTTTCTGCTTCAGGATATCGTTCAAGCAAATAATACAAATCGCCCAGGTTTTTGTAGACCAATATTTGATCACTATTCAACGCAATACATTTATTGAATGTATTTATTGCATCGCGAAACGAACGGGAACGCATTTGTAAAACACCAAGTTTTCGATAGGCAAGCGTAGATGAAGGATCAAAGAAGATGGCTCGTTCATAAGCATTGACCGCACTGCCCAATCTGTTTGCCAACAATTCGTAATCACCAAATGTGATATGGAAACCAGCATATTTTGAATTCAATTCAAAGCCTTGTTTTAAATAAATATCACACGTTACGGTATCAAATTTCGATAATTCGATGCAACCTTTGGCTATCATATTATAGACTTCGGGATTCTTCTTGTCCAGCTTTTGGGCTTTCTCAAAAGATTCAAGCTTACCCATGCGATCGCCCTTAAGAAGGGCCAATTTGCCAAGACCAACTAACGGAAACGGGGATTTGGGGTCAAGTTCCCGCGCTTTATCATACATTACCTTTGCACTATCGGGCAATTGCAAACCAAGATAGGTATCACCCAATAAGCAATAGACTCTTGTATCTCCGGGTGTGGTTTTAATCAGATCAATAAAAAAATTACGTGCCTTATGGTACTGAAGATCATCAATATATAATAAGCCCCGTTTCACATTTTCCTGAGCGAAACCAGTAAAAACTGCAAAAAAGAGAACAAGAAGAAAAAGTAATCGGAACCTCATATCTAAATTATTTGTATTGAAATATTAATATTTTCAATTTTACACTAAAAATCTTTTCGGATATTAATCACCCTCGTTGGGGCAATAGCGGGAAGGATACCTGATTTTAAGATAATCCTTTGCCCTTTGTCACTTGCAACAAATGATGAGAAGCCAGTTACCAATCCATTGCGGGGTTCTGCATTAATGATGTAAATATCACGTGTCAGCGGGTAAATTTTATCAACCAGATAGGCTTGATATGGTTTGTAACTATTGTCTTCATCGGGACGCGAATTATTGCTGACTGACATAACTCTGATCTGATGATGAAAAGAAAGGTGCAGAGAATCATCAGAATTGTTGATCCAACTCGCACCAATAAAGCCAAGCACTCCCGGATGTGTACTTATATATTCGATTACGTCACGATTATATTCAAGTGCAAACACATTGGAAGTAGCAAGCTTCCCGCCACAAACTGAATCAACCAAATATTTGACGATCCCCGATTTCTCATTGTCGAAAACGACTTTGATTTTTCCGGCAGTTGAAGCAGAATTGATCTGATCCCAACGCTCAATCTTTCCCTGGAGAATATCTCTGATCTGATTCACAGTTATTAAGGTATCAATACTTGATGGAGAAACAACCAACGCAATGGCATCGGTTGCTATTTTATTTTGACGTGGAAATATCTTCTTTTGATTCAGGATTGCCTTTTCACTTTCTGCCAAAGGTCTTGAAGCAACAATCAACTGGACATCGCCCTCTAATAATTGACGAAAAGACTCGCTTTCGGGAACATATTTTGCATCTAATTCCGTGTATCCGTATATCCCTTTAAAAATGTCAATTTCCGCCTCAATAATTGGGCGGAAAGTTTCATCAACGCAAATTACTGATCTTCCTGTTGTTGGTGTATTCCGATAAGGGTCACCTTTAAAAAACTTACAACCACCGGCAACCAGGAGTAAAAATAAGATCAGCCAATTACTCTTCATCGTTCTTCTCCATAAAAGATTTATACAGGGTGTAAATCCTGAAAATACCATATAGAATGAATATAATGCCAAAAAAAGTTCGTCCTGTTTTGCCAATTGATAGCGGCAATACGTTTAGATACAATATTATAAATCCCAGTCCCAAATAAACCAGAACCATGAAAAACTTAAATATCAAAAAAACATGCTTCCATCCTTCCATTTCTACAAACTTTTAATGCAACATAAATTTTAGGGGAATAGTATAACTTACAAGCACTGCTCTTCCGCCTTGTTTCCCGGGACTCCAGGCTGGCATTTTACTTAAAACCCTGACGGCTTCTTCATCACAACCACCCCCAATTCCACGAACCACCTTGATTCTGGTAATTTTCCCATCTCGGTCAACGACAAAATTAACAAGTACCGTACCAGAAACGCCCATTTGGGTGGCGAGAGCAGGATATCGAAGATTGCTCCTTATGAATTTAATCAGCTCCAATTCACCACCAGGAAATTGCGGCATCTGTTCCACATTCACAAGAGGCTGATCAGTTTCCTCTGTAATTTGCTTATTTTCTGTCGCTACCGGAGCCGCCACATCATCGGTACCCTTATCAAAAGTAACATTACTAACCGCCGCTTTTGTCTCTATTATTTCTTTTTGCAATACCGGTTGCTCCTCATCCGCGACCAACTCATCAGGCTTAACAACCGGGGGAACAAACTTAATTGTATTCCGTACAGGTGGCAGAGGAGGAAGCTCTTTTATAATTTCATCTTCCTTTGGCCTGTCTATTTTGATATCAGTCAGTGTCCTCACACTTACGTTCTTTTCAACTGTTTTAGGCATTATCTGCCTTAATAAGATCGGTGCGGAAACTAAAAATACAAAAATAACGCTTGCAATTATTAAAGCCCTTAAGTGCCTTTTCGAAGAATTTTTCCTTAGTTCATAAGCTCCATATTCATGGTTTTTAGCTTCAAAAACCAAATCGCACCATGCGTTCGAAAAAATATTGTTATTTGCTGCCATCAGGAAACATTTTTTATCCGTGAATAATTTGATTTTTCAAGGCCGCATAACCTGTTCCTACCCATCAGGAGAACCCGAATTAGATTATTTTCATCACTGTTTGCTTTTATTGAGCGAGACTGCGTCATAAACTCGTTTTCGCTAAAAGTTCCAAATCAAACGGTGAAATATCAACTATGGCGTAACGTCCGATATTACAAATCGCCATCTCATCCAAAACATCGATGAGGCTTTTATACGAAGATTCTGCAGTCCCTTTAATAATAACGATCGGCGCTCTTTTATCGGCAATAATCTCATCCTTCCGTTTCTCAAATTCCTTGTCAGAAAGCTTCTTTGCTTCTTGCTCATCTTTAAGCTCCCGGACTTTGACCATAACATCGTAATTCTTTTTAATCAGAAACTGACGAATCCCCTGGGGAGAAAAGTTTGTTGGAATCAGAACAGGGTCGATATCATTTTCACGAGTCCCTTCGTAGTAATAGACCTTGTTATCCTTGCCAAGAAGAATAGTCACCGCTCTCGAAGCCTTAACCTTCGTTTGATCCACCTCCGAAACTTTGTCTTTCGAAGGCAAGGCCACCTCCATAGTCTGAGGTTTACTAAGCGTTGTTGCCAGCATGAAAAATGTAATCAGCAGAAAACCAAGGTCTACCATTGGCGTAAAATCCACCCTGGTCGACATCTTCTTGGTCCTTCCCTTTTTCTTTCGTTTATTATCCTGAGCTACTTCAGACATGATTTTTTTAGTTTACAGTTGTTCAAAATCTTCTGAACTTTCCAGACTGGTTATCAGATTATACCTGTTCTCATTTATATCCTGCAGACTGCCCATTAATTTTTTAATGACCGGATAAGGAGTCGTCTTATCAGCTTTGATTGCAATCCGGTAATCCTTATTAATACCTTTAGCGATACTGACCCAATTTTTAAACTGATTATCAAGTGAATCACAGGGAATACCGAGTGCATTTTCAGGCAAATCCCGCTCTTCTGGCTTCATCGCCAAAAATGCTTTCATAAGATTGATAGGAACACCGAACCGATTCGTCAAACTGAACTCTTTCAATTCAGCAGGGCTAAAAGTTGTATTATAAGCAGCTCCCATCTTTGTAAGTAGTTCTTTTCTATTCTCTTGCCCGTCAACACCAATGAAAACCTTTCCCTTTGAGTCAACAAGAATCAACATTATATTTGTATCAGGTATTTTAATCTCTGAAATTGAAGAAGGCGTACTGACTGCGACAGGTTCTTTTTGCGTAAAGTTCGATGTGAGCATAAAGAACGTCAACAGCAAAAATGCGACATCGCACATTGCGGTCATATCAATAGCCGTGCTCTTCCGTTTTATTTTTACTTTTGGCATAATTCAGTATTACATACAATTAACTCAGTGTTTTGCAGCAAATGTTTGAACAATACTATAACCCGCTTCGTCGATTGAATAGGTCAGCTTATCGATCTTAGTCGTGAAGAAATTATACATTACCACGGCAAGAGCGCCGGTTCCAATACCAAATGCAGTGTTGATAAGGGCTTCGGAAATACCAGTCGATAAAGCCACAGAGTCAGGTGCTCCGGCATTTGCCATAGCCGCAAATGAGCGAATCATTCCAAGTACTGTTCCCAAAAGCCCCATCATTGTTGCAATTGAAGAAATAGTCGCCAAAGCTGGGAGGTTTTGTTCAAGACTTGGGAGTTCGAGCGAAGTAGCCTCTTCAATATTCTTCTGAATCTCAAGAAGTTTCTGATCTTTCGTCATTGTTGTGTCTTTCTCAAGCAAGGTATATTTAATAAGGGCTGCTTTCGAAACATTTGCAATCGAACCCTGAAAATTGTCGCACTCAGCAATCGCTCCGGCAATATTGTTTTCGGCAAGAAATTCTTTAATCGATTCAACAAAATCAACCGCCGACCCTTTTCCACCGGCCTTGTTGATGGTGAAAAAACGTTCAATTGAGAATGATAAGACGGTTAAAAGTAACATCATAATAATTGGAACAATAATCCCGCCCCTGTAAATAAGACCAAGAAAATTCCCTGGAATTGGAGCGTTCGCTGAATTATTACCTTGAAAGTTGCTTGGCGCACCCATTATAAAATAAAATACGAGTAGCGCGATTACAAGCGAAATTGGAATAACAAATGCAGAAAAGGTATTCTGAAATTTTAAACGACTCTTTTTTGATTTCATACGCTAATATTAATCGTGTTTAAATAAAAGTTTTAAAGTTAAGAAGCAA
Organism: Bacteroidales bacterium; assembly: GCA_015654795.1. GTDB lineage: Bacteria > Bacteroidota > Bacteroidia > Bacteroidales > Prolixibacteraceae > JAAFHB01. Next base: position 767 of record JAATGF010000120.1, on the reverse strand, counting down.
TGCTCAAATCAGCAATAACCAATAATAAAAAAGTTAATAACGATTATAAGCCTTTTTTTCAATGTAATTTCCGATAACGATTAGATTATCAATACGTCTCGTAAAACATAATGCCCGATATAAAATCTGCCGTCAAAAATCAATTGAAAACCAATATCTGATAATTTTCGTAATATTTGATCTGCTCAAAATTACAAACAAAAGAAATAAGAATCCAATTACGATAACGGCGAAAGTTAAAATACATAAATTCCCTTAAAGTCGGAAACAAAAGTAGATAATCCGATTCAATATGATTTACGTGCAAAAACTAAAATTCCATAAAAGTTCAACCATTAACCAATTTTCACAACCGAAAATACCTGGAATCTGTAAAAATCGAATCCAACCAATAAAGCCAAAGTCACTCAACACATTAATAATAAAACAAATAAAGAAATTCATTTTAATCACTAATCCATTATTTGATCTTCGCAATTACTTAAAATTTCTTCAATATACGCCTCATTGTCAAAAATATTGATCTGGAAAACAAGGTGTTTTTCTGTTTTAGTAAGAGACCTGTCGCTATCGGAACTATAAATTTTCCACGCACTTTGACGTATAAATAATGAGAATAAATAAATGTTGTCTTATGCCGATGCAGGATTTGCGAACTCCCGAAGCAAGTGCACTTTTAGTACATATCTGTCGTAATTGAAACAAACAGCCCGGATGGGTTTGCTCCATATTTCCCTCGTACCCGCTCTATGTCTGCTCTATGTTTG
>JAATGF010000146.1 GCA_015654795.1 Bacteroidales bacterium | reverse complement strand
TTTATACAGATTCATAAATCGTATATCGTTGCCGCCGATAAAATAGATGCCATATATGGCAATACGGTGGAGATAGGCGAAATATCATTGCCTGTTGGTCGCAGCTATAAAGATTTGGTACAGAAGCTTATAGCCCCCAATAATGAAAATACGGAATAGGCGTTTAAAATGTTATTTTGGTTTTATTAGTTTGGAACCTCAGCGAAAAAGATGATTATTATGACTCTATGCAATCGGAAAATCAGGAATAAAAATTTACAGGTTATTCCAATTTTTTTAAACATATTGCATAAAAAATATTAGCGTGGACGATATTGCCAGGAATTAGGGATATCGAAGAAAACGATATATCTACATTTTGAAAACAAAAATGATGTTGTCAATAAAATAGAACAATTTGAAATTAAAAATGAATTCAACGAACTTGATAAACTGCTCGCTGATAACCAAAATGTGATAGGAAAGATCAATTACTCAGGATTAGTAAATTTATAGTTGAAAGGAACATTACTATTAATTCTTTCCTATTGTTTGATATAGGCCAATACCATTCTGAGATTTTGGAAGAGGTGACAAAAAAGAATATATTCTTAACCTTATAACAGAAAATTTCCTTACCAGAATCAAAGACGGCATTTACCGGGAAAATTTAAATCTCGATGTTTTTCATTTTTATTGGATATTAAAAGTATCCAGATGTATAGCGACAGGTCAAATGACGTTGAAAAAATATTTGATACAATTTGCTCGTATCATATTCGCGGAATTACAAATAAAAAAGGGATTGAATATTTAGAGAACCAATTCTTATCAAATTAAAAATCAAGCAACTTATGCATCTCGCATAAGATCAGGAACATACCGAAACCATTAAGATGAAATCAATCCAGAGTTTGTAAAAGATCTGTTTTTTTCAATGCATTGGGTATTTAATCTGCTTGCTAAATAAAAAAATATTTTGAATTATTTAACACTTATTGGTTAATAAGTAATGGTTAAAATATAATGTCGTCTTTTGCCAATCCGGGATCGAAGCACAGTGCACTTTTAATGTATATTTATCATACTTGAAATAAGCAGCCCGGATGGGTTTGCTCCATATTTCCCTCGTATTTGGTCCATACCTGCTCTATGTTTGCTCCATATCTCGTTTATTAAAGATTTTTTGCAAAAGAAATAATTGTGGAACTGGAATCTTCACTCCATTTCATCTATCCTTTTGAATTTTCCCTGCAAGGGAAAATTTGTAGAAAAATAAAACCCTGACAATAGAAATTCAAAAAGTCTTCGAATTCGCACTCTACTATTGCCAAGAAATAATGTATTATATGAAAAAACGATTATTAATTATAGTCGCTCTTCTTTCTGCTGCCGTTCTTTCTGCACAGACCCGGAAAGGAAAGATCACGGGTATTGTAATAGGTAAATCATCGAAAGCCCCGATTGAATATTCCACGGTAGCACTGCACAATGCGGGAAACGCACAAGTGATAACGGGAACTACCACCAATTCGCAGGGACGATTCGTTTTGGATAAAATTACTGATGGAGATTATATCGTTGAATGTAGTTACATTGGTTGTAAGCCATTACAAACCTCCAAGTTGTCTGTTAGTAAAAGTACCCCAACAGTTGATTTAGGCGTGCTAATACTCGATGATTCTTCCACTGCGCTTGATGAAGTCGTGGTGCAGGGACAGCGCTCAACCTATATTCAAACGATCGACAAAAAGATATTTAATGTTGGATCTGATTTGATGAGCTCTTCGGGCTCTGTAAGCGATTTGCTGCAGAATATTCCTTCCGTACAAGTGGATGTGGATGGTACGATCAGCCTAAGAGGAAATGAGAATGTACAAGTTCTCATTAATGGTAAGCCGTCGGTAACGATGAAAAATTCAACCAACCGTGGTTCTGTTCTGCAACAGATTCCGGCCAATTCTATTGAACGAATAGAGGTGATTACCAATCCGTCAGCACAGTTTAAGCCTGATGGGACGTCGGGAATTATTAATATCATTCTGAAAAAAGAGCATAATAAGGGCTACAGCGGTACGCTTATCAGTAATGCAGGCAACGATGATCGATATAATGCAGCACTTTCATTGGGCTACAACAACCCAAAAGTAAACATCACCGGGAATTATGGTATTCGTCTTGATCGTAGAGACCGATTCAACTATAATGACCGCACACTGACCGATGCAGCGACGGGCACACAATCGTTTGTTTCTCAAAATGACATTAGCAGGGCTCGTTCTACCGCACACATTACCGGACTGGGCTTTCAGTGGAATATCGACGACAAGAACCGTTTTGAAGTAGGTGGAAACTATACCTATATGACCTTTCCACGCAAAGAAAATAATATGACGATACAACGCACAGAGACACAAACTCTGAAAGATTATAATCGCCAACGATTTGATAAAGAAGTGCAAAAACAGGCAGATGCTTTGGCTGCCTTTGTTCATGAATTTGGCAAAGACCATACGCTGACAGTTGATTATACCAATGCAACAGAAGACGGTACAGAAGATAATAAGTACACCAACATTTATCAAATACCGATACAGATGGATACCAAAGACAATACACTGATTAAGCAAAAAGATTACGAGAACTTGATTCGGGCAATTTATGAAAACAGCTTTCACAAAAACATTAAACTTGTGTTAGGCTACGAATTGGAAGCAGATAAAAGTGATATGCGCTATTTTGCTGAAGATTATATGAATAGCGTTTGGGTAAAAAACACCGGTAAAAGCAATGATTTCCTTTTCAATGAAACGGTACATTCACTATATGCCACTTACGGGCAAACATTAGGTAAATTTGGTTTTCTTGCAGGACTTCGTGGTGAACAGTCGTACATCAAATCAAAATTGCTGACGCTCAACCAAACTGTCCCCAATAACTATTTTCTGTTTTATCCCACCATACACAGCTCATACAAACTGAACGATCACAATGAACTGCAACTGAATTACAGTTTGCGTGTAAATCGTCCCGAAGGCGATGACCTGAATCCTTTCCCTGAGTATCAGGACCCCTATAATGTAAGGATGGGTAATCCGAATCTGATGCCTGAGAAGATACATTCCATTGAAGTAGGTTACCAGTGGAAAGACGACGTGACCACCCTGGTTGCAACGCTCTTTTATCGCAATGCGTACAATAAAATGACAACGATCACAAAGGTTTTGGCGGACGATGTAGTTCAAACGACGAAAGAAAATATGTCGTCCAGCCAGGCTTCAGGTTTGGAACTGATTGCCAATTCAGCGATAGGAAACTTTGCCACGTTCAATATCAATACCAACCTGTTTTACAATCAGATTGACGCGTCAGACTTAGGATACAGCAACAAAAAAGGTGCGATGGCGTGGTCGACGGCACTCAACACAAACTTCAACCTTTTCCGCAACGCGATGCTGCAAATCAATGCCCGCTACCGCTCCTCCGAGCTGAATCCGCAGGGCAATCGTGCAGCCACATTCATCACCAATCTCGGCACACGGTATGATATTCTTCCCAGGTACAATCTCTCATTGACCGCTACCGTGAGCGACCTGTTCGACACGTATAAGGACGTGAATATCATCAATACCCCAGCACTGTATCAACGGTTTGAACGTAGAAGGACTCCGCGAATTTTCTACGTGGGATTCTCTTATAAGTTCGGCGGCAATGCAAACAAGAAACATAAAGCGACAGAACTTAAGTATGATGAAAGTTTGTAGCTCCAATAATATTAAGATGAAAAAGCTATTTATTTTCTTGATTTCGATAAGCATTGTTATACCTGCAGTCCTTCTCGCTTACCAATGGCGTGCGTGGTTTCATAATTCCCCGGAAGAAGCTTACGTCACACCGCATCGGCAAGATCGCATTATTCTTTCCTTTGGTGAGGATACGGAACACGAGCGCATCATTAGTTGGCGTTGTGGCAGTACATTAGAAGAGGCTCAGGCTGAGGTTGTCTGTGAAAAAGATACTTGTTTCTATTCGACTAAAGGGGAATTGGTGCGGACAAGAGCAGGCGAATCTACCTTTTATCAGGTATTCCTGTCCGATTTGCAGTTTAACAAAAAGTATTCTTATCGCCTTATTAACGGGCAGGACACGACAATGTGGTATTCATTTCGCATGCCCGGCGATGAAAAGAAACTTTCCTTCCTTTATATCGGAGATGTGCAAGATCCGGAAGATGGAGAGCTGTTATCTCAACTAAGAAAGTCCGTTCAGCAATATACTGATGTGAACTTCCTGGTGTTCGGTGGCGACTTAATAGAGAGTCCAACCGATAAATATTGGTGCAATTGGTTTCGCAGTATGCAGGGAGTTCCCGAGCGTCTGCCTATTGTTGCCGCAACGGGAAATCACGAATACATCAAGGGATTCTCGCATCAGTTAGACCCGCGATGGTGCCATACATTTGTAAATCCGAAGAATGGACCGCAATCGGGTAAAGGGCGCTCTTATATTTTGAATTTCAAGGAACTTTCATTGATTGTTCTTGATAGCGAGCAGATGAGCGGAAGTCCGGCATCACTCTATTCTCATCATTTTTGGCTTAAGAGAGAATTGGAAAAGTGTCATAAGAAATGGAAGATCGTAGTGATGCACCATCCTATTTATTCAGCAACGAAAGGTCGTGACAATACAGTTCTGCGCTGGATTTTCCGCCCCTTATTCGAGAAGTATAAAGTAAATCTTGTGCTTGAAGGGCACGACCATTGTTACTATCGGAAAATAACAAACTATCCACGTGCGGGTAGTCCCGTTTATATAGTAAGTTCCTGTTCTCCGAAACATTACCGGCCCCAAAAAAAAGAGGATGGAGATTACATCGTTAGTGATAAAGACCTGTATCAATATATCTCCGTTGATGAAAACAAGCTTCATCTAAAGAGTATTGGGTTGGATAATCAAATATACGATGACATTTTATTTTCGAACAATAAGATAAGATATGAAGAATAACAGTTCCCTGATTCTGATAATCGTTTTTCTGGGATATTCCTTGAGAACATATGCACAAGATGTACAACGTGCTGATAGTTTAAACGACAGGACACACAAATTTAAATGTAGCCAGCTAATCATCCCAACCGCTCTGATTGGTGCTGGGATGATTGGATTAGAAAGTGATTGGCTGAAATTCCAAAATCATGAGATAAGGGATGAGTTACAAGAGAATATTGACAGGAAAATCACGATTGATGATTTCTCGCAATATTTTCCGATGGTGGCTGTTTATGGACTGAATCTCTGCGGAGTAAATGGAAAACATAACTTCAGAGACCGAACCATCATTTTAGCAACTTCCTATCTGATAATAGGAGTCACGGTTTCAAGTCTGAAGAATTTAACTAAAATACAACGCCCTGATGGGTCAGGTTTTGACTCTTTCCCTTCCGGGCATACAGCTACCGCTTTTATGGGAGCAGAATTTCTTTGGCAGGAATACAAAGATGTGTCGCCCTGGATTGGAGTGGCGGGCTATACAGTAGCGGCAGGAACAGGTGCTTTTCGGATGTATAATAATCGTCATTGGTTGACTGATGTAGTTGCTGGTGCCGGCATTGGAATTCTAAGCACAAAAATAGCTTACTGGATTTATCCGGCTATGCAAAGGAAGCTTTTCAAGAAGAGTTGTTTGTATAATGCTGTCGCTGTTCCTTATTATAATGGGCAGAGCGCAGGGATAAGTCTTCTGGCATCATTCTAATAGATATTGAATTATGAAAAGAAAAAAGTTTTCAATAACAGAACGGATTAAAAGTTTTAAATATGCAATTGACGGTTTGAGGGTCGTGATAAATGACGAACACAATTTTAGGATTCATCTTTTCATCTCTATTGGGGTTTTTATGACGGCATATTCTCTCAATTTTTCAATGATAGAATGGACTTTGTTAATTTTTTCTATTGGACTGGTCTTATTCGCTGAGGTTATGAATACTGTGATTGAGCGTATTTGTGATATTATTTGTTTGGAAAGTAACAAGGAAATAGGCCTGATAAAAGATGTCGCAGCAGCTGGTGTTTTAATCACATCTGTTGTTGCAGCTTTAATTGGCTTAATTTTGTTTGTGCAAAAAATAATCTATATAATAAAAATTCAATAAATAGTGATAAAGTACTGGAAATCAATGGTATCTTGGTGATATTTAATTAAATCTTGTAATATGAATATTATTAAGCCTTTCTTTGCGTAGGTATCGCCACTCGTGGCTCATTTTTGCAATTCTATTTATTCTTACAAATATTTAGCTGCTACGCAACATTTTTTTCAATAATATAGTTTATATATCTCTGTAAATTAGTAGTTTAAATCCGATAAACTGAATTGTATTTATCAGTTCGAAAAGCAGGAATGTTTTAAACGGACAAAAGCAATTGGAAATTACCTGCTATTATTCCTTTAACCGTGATATCTTCATCAAGGTTTATAAAGAAGATTCATCAATTTTGCGAAGTTTTAGGAAGTAGTGGAAACCTGTTAAAAGCGGTAATTTAAGAAGCCTCGTAATTGACGCGATGATCGGTTGAATTCTCAGTGACCGGTGAGTGTTCTTGATTTTAATTTACCATTAAAAGCCAATTCTGGTTATTTTAGGTTAACTTTTTCGTGGCCTCTCATGGCCTCTGGCGGACTCTCAGTTTATATTGATCTGAATGATCCCACTTCTCTCTACCTTTACCCTATCGATTAAGGCGCCCCACTTCCTCCGTATCTGGTCCTGACCAACTCCTGACCAACTCCTGACCTTCCTCGCATCAAAATCGGGCTCCTTCCTCTGGTGACAATTTAATGGGTATTTAGTGTTTCATTAATTCTATTCCCTTGCCTTCAACGAATCCGGCATCCGTGTTCAAACACATCCTAACTACTTTCAGTTTAAAATTCAAAAAAAAAAGGAAGGAAAAGTAAGAAGTGCCGTATTTATGCGGACTGAATGACTATTTTTTTATTCGTTTCCAATCAACTCCTGCAAGAAATCCATTTTGTTATGTATTGTTTAATATCTCCCCACCGGAATTCTATCCTGATCCCCTAAAACAACTTTCCAATCTCCTTTTTCAGTTCATTCATCGCAATTACGATTGGCTGATTATCTTCTTCAATATAGTTTTTGATGATCTTTTCGCTGAGTGAGAGGGCAGGAGCATCCCGTCCAACTTCTTCGGCTGACTTATTTATGATTCCGATCAGATTTTCGCGTGCTCCGCGAATGGTTTCCCACAACATTGGTGAAACATAAATTTGCTGGGATAAATTATGCTCAAATTCCTGCCTGATCTGCGAAAGTAATTGCTGATGATATGCTGAAGCGCTGAGTTCATGTGGAGATATGCGCATCAAAAGTGATTGGGGGGAAATACGTTCCAATACCAGTGCGAGACGCTCGTAAGCCTGCAACCGGACAGGAGTTACTTGTCCGCTATTTTTCACCCTGAATTCAAACTCACGCTCTTTCTGTGCATTTTCGAGCATATCCCTGAACAGGAAATAGGCGGTAAGAAAAACAATGAGTGCAGGGAGAACTATTTTCAGAATGTCCCATAATACGTTTATATCACTTGCCATAATGCTTATTTGCAATTAATTAAATTTATTGTTTTTGTTCTGTCTTAACCTCCGTTTTGATCTTTATTTCCTTTAGATCCGAAACCTGCGAATAGAGAAAGAAGATCAGGGTAAAATAGAGGAGCGTAAGAATAGCGAGTAGCGCATATCGCTTTTTTTTGAATTGTAACATCAACAGCGATACAATTGCCAGAACTCCCCCGACAGCAGTTTGCCATCCTGTTGCGAGAAGAAGCGATGCCTGGAAAGGCGATCCGTTCGTTTCGGCCAAAGTCTTCAGTCCACCGAAAAGGTTAAAATAGAGTGCTGTCAAACTGGTCGCAATCAGGACAATCCACCCGAAACGCGTTAAAAGATCCTTTTTATCGACGTAACCCACAATAATTAAAACAACTCCAACAAATATTCCCCACTGAGGCAGGACTGTCGGTAGATACAACTGCATGCTCGTCATTTTTATCGCTTATTAATCTGATGCAAAATAGCGAATTTCCTGCTTAAGAATTAACATTGCAATGTAAATTTCTGTTAACAATTTGATAAAACTACTGTAAACTTTTATATCCTTATTTTTGAGGATTAAATATTGTACATTACATGATAAAAGAATTAACAAAAAATCCGCATGCGAAGGGACTGATCTTCGATATCGACGGAACAATTTGCGATACGATGCCGGTTCATTATATTGCATGGCGTCAGACCGCCGCAGAACAGGGCATAGATTTTACAACTGAGCTTTTTCTTGAAGTTACAGGAATACCCGCCTTACAAACAAGTCAATACCTGAAAGATAAATTTGATGCCGATTTTGATGTGATCGAATTTACGCGTTTAAAAGAGGAACGTTTCGAACAAAACATGCACAAGGCCAGGCCTATCGAACCTGTTGTGAAAATTATCAGGGAAAATAAGGGAAAGCTTCCAATGGCATGTGGGACTGGCGGATCGCAATACCTGGCCTGGAAAACGCTTGAAATTGCCGGCGTTAAAGATTGTTTCGAACATGTGGTCGCCGCTGAAGATGTGATTAATCACAAACCTTTTCCGGATACTTTCTTAAAAGCTGCGGAATTGATAGGCGTTCCACCTTCGGATTGTGAGGTTTTCGAAGATGGCGAACTTGGGTTGCAGGCTGCCACAAGCGCCGGGATGATGTGTGTCGATGTAAAACCGTATTACGAGGTCACGATTGGACAGGAATTGTGAGGGAGGGGGAACTGAAAGAAGGGGATGCCTCCTTATATCTTGCCTGGTTATTTACAAATACCAAATTATTTCACTCCGGCAACTTATTAGAAGTACTTTAGGCACTCCAAACTCTACCATATAACTAATTGTGAGTCCACTCCGGAAAGTCGATTAATTATCCCGAAGGGATAAAATTTGAATAACCACCGGTAAAACCGGTGGAAAAGAAATGAAATAAAGATTACAGCCCCGAAGGGGTTGAACTTTTATTGTATTAATATTCAACCATT
>JAATGF010000171.1 GCA_015654795.1 Bacteroidales bacterium | reverse complement strand
TTTGCATAAATAATTTGGAGTTTACAATACTGGAATAGTGACACTTATGACGATAAAAGAAGAATTAAAGCATAGCTATTGCATAAAAGTTTTTAATAATATATTAAATAGTATTTCGGACGTCGGGAAGGATATTTCAGGTGATTGTGACAAAAAAGATGTCGCATTTCTTCCTGTACATATGGAATGAAATGCGACATCCCTGACTGGCAATTACTTAAAAGAAATCATATTACTTGTCATTGGTTCCTGAGGTCTTCAGCACGTTCAGTAGTTCCCGAAGATCAACAGTAGCATAAGTAGATGAATGATCGGACATTGCATATGGAATAATTAGATTGTTATTATGAACAATAGATCCACATGAATAAATTACATTTGGTACATAACCCTCTCTTTCAAACTCGTTTGGCACCATCAACGGGCTGCGCAGTCTTCCAATTTCTTTCTCCGGATTTTCAAGTTCATACAGGGATGCTCCCAGCGTGTATTCCCTCATTGAACCAACCGCATGGGTAATAACCAACCAACCATCTTCCGTTTCAATCGGAGAACCGGCATTGCCTATTTGCACAAGTTCCCATGGGTATTTGGGCTCCTGTATTATTTTCGCTTCATGCCATATATTGATACTATCAGAATAAGCAATATAATTATTTACACCATCAATCCTACACAGCATTGCATACTTTCCGTTGATCTTTCTGGGGAAAAGGGCCATGCCTTTGTTTCGGGCAACCTCACCATTGATAGGTAATATCTGGAAATTATAAAAATCGGTTGTTTTGATTAATTTCGGAAGAATATTCATCCCATCGTAAGCAGTATAGGTTGCATAATAAGTTATTTCACCCTTTTCATCAGTGAATTTAACAAAACGGGCATCTTCAATACCTCCTTGCTCAGTTGCTGAAATTGGGAAAATAACTCTCTCGGAAATAGCTGAATCAATCGAGAAATAAATCTCGTAGTGCGAGGAAGCCAGCCACATCATTTGATTGATTATTTTTACCTGATCTTCGGTAAGATCAGAACCTTTTTTGGCTATTTCAATATTCCTCATCAGATCGCCATAGGTAAAATTATCACCAAGTTTATCGAGAATAAAAGCCGGAGAAACAACATTTTTATGGTCAGGAGTCTCACTCTGCATATCCAGTACAACAGGAGGAATAACATTTCCCTGATCAGGTTTTTCATCATGTTTATCCAGAATAGCAGGTGAAATAATATTCCCATGGCTTTGCATTTCATCAAGTTTCTCACGGAAAGCTTTTTTCTCGTAAGAATTTCGTTTGATTACATCAGCTTCGGCCAGCATTTTACCAACAGGATCGATCGTGAGGTTATTATTCTTGTCAAGAATTCCAGAACGGAAAACGATAGAGGAAATATGCCCTTCGCCGGTGGCTCGGAAACTAAAAATCACCCTTTTTTCATCAGTTCCTATTTCTGACTGATCGGGATCTTCTATAATGGATGGATTAAAAAAAGCAGCTGATTCGATGGAATATTCCATTGTGAAGTACGAGCCTATCAGTGTCTTCTGGGCGGCGCTAAGATCCTCTTCGTTCACCTCAATCTTATCAAATATGGGTGCGAGTTTAGCAAAATGTTTATCAAAAATTCGTGAAATATTCCTGTGTCGCCGCGAATACCCTCTGAGTAACTGACTCATGGCAATACTTACCTCTTTTTTGGGCATTGCCAATACCTTTCTGATTATGTCAGCCGATCTTTCATCATTCAAATATAGAAAACGGGCGATTACTCTTGATGAATCGGGAGAAAATGTAAATTTTTTTCTGGTCACAGCTACTAACATTGCTTTCAGTCTTAAAAAGAAGTTAAAAAATTCTGTTTTGCGAAGGTAACGTTTCCATAGACGTTATTCGCATTTTTTGCCAGCCATTTATTTAAATATGAACTTAGCGGACCGGAAGTTCATATTAAAACATTTATTTACTGCATAATACGTGGAAAATCTCTTTGTTGACGGGAGTAAATTTCGATTTTTTTGAGAAATGTTTGAACCTGAATCCTGGATAGATTGGATAAGGTAAAATCGCTTTAAAACACAAAAGCCCACTTCTTTACAGAAATAGACTTTTGTGTTTTAACTGGGTACCTATTTCAATTAAAACACCTATCGATAAATAAATACGGCGGCATAAATAAGGCCGCCTATTCCAGGAAGGTAAGTAACGCTCTAAAATAACAGACGAAATGGCGTTTTAAAAAAGTGTTTAATAAAATCATAAAGCTCAATACTTTAAACATTTTTAAAATAAGGATAAAGGTTAACGTTTGCCATTTAACCTTTATCCTTGCTTGTCACCAGAACCACAATACCGCCAACAAGTAATATGACGCCCACAATAGGAGACCATTGTACTGGATGATTCTTTTCAGCGTTTATTTTTAGCGGCCCTAAGTCAACCACTTTTTCAGTAGTTACATAGTTGAATCCCGTGTAAATAATCATAATTACCCCAATAATAATGAGGACAATTCCTATAGGTTTTCTTGACATATATTTGAATTTTTAAACGTGTTACGATGTGTAAAGTAAATTATTGCCCGGGATCGATTTAAGTAATGGGAATAAATATCGCCTTTTGCCATACGGGATTTGTGAACTTTCGAAGCGCATTGCCTCTCTTCTTCTCCCTTGCGCCCCATCTCCTTTTCTCCCCATCACCATCTCGTCCCATATCAACAACCTGCTGGTTTTATCACAAACAGGTTGTTGGTATAAAAACGCAATTTTTTACAGTACCCTATTCCCTTGGATAATTCTCACCAAAACAGCAATAACTGCGATAACGAGCAGAATGTGAATGATGCCTCCGGTACCATAACCTACAAATCCGATGAGCCATGCAATAATTAATATGACGGCTACGAGGTAAAGTAAATTTCCCATGATAATTAATTTTATTTGTTATTTAATCTATGTTTCTTATTTATTTCAAGCTTAATGATCAAATCAAAAGAAGGATCAGGATTATTACAAGCAATCCGCCACCACCCATAAAATAGACTGTTCCGCCACCGCGATGACTATTATAGTCATTACCTCCGTCGTGATGCCTCCCATGTCTCTGATGATATCTTCCTCTGCCGTCCTGACTATCTTTTATCTCGCGAACTTCTTTACGCAGTTCTTTCTTTTCCGACCGACTAAGTGCCGATAGATCCATCGCCTTGATTTCGTTTAATCTGGCAAGATCAGCATTGTCTTTTACTGATTCAGCAGTTGTAATTGCGGCAACTGATACTGCTTTCGTTTCTGTCGCCGCATTCAATTTTGTGGGAATAATTGACAATAACATGAATGCTGTCATTATGCAAAACGTGAACTTCTTCATTTTAATAATTTCTGTTTATGAGTAAATTTTTACATAGCAAATATCACTACCTTTCACCCCAAAAGCGTTACAAAATTCTTGCAATTAGTTACATCATTCACACATGCTATGTATAAAGGAAAAGAGGCTAACCTTGCGGCAGCCTCTTTTAAATATCCTGGTTCAATTGAATTACTACGGACGAATAACCGTATTCATTTGAAGAATTGGGAAAAAGGTAAATAAGGTTTTTCCGCGCTTTGTATCTCTGTACCTTTGCGTGAACCTTTTCCTGCCTGGAAAAACCTTATTTTCTGATTCTCTTGAACCTCAGTAACAAAGATTATCCTTCTCAATCCCTAACCTCATTTTATGTTGTTTAATAAGATTAGGTTTTTTTGTTGATATCAAACTGCTAAAGTTTTTTGAATAAAATAAGATTTTCACAAATATCTATTATCCATTAACTTATCGATCTTGTCTTTCTCCGTAGGTGATATGGTATTGTAGAAAAGTAGTCCTCAAAAAGGAACAAATTGTTTGCCCGAAACTACATTCTCTGCATGTACCAGCTTAATTCTTTTTCCATTTTTTTGTAACGGAAAATGGTTGTAATGATTTGTTGCAAACGTACAAAGGCTGTTTCGCTTTTCACAACATAGTCGAAAGCCCGGTGATGCATACAGTTTACCGCTACATCAATTTTGTCCTGCGAAGAAAGTATTATAACAGGAATATCCTGATTATAAGCCTTAATCTTATCTAATGTTTCTATTCCGTTCATCGCAGTGGTATCAATCCCGTCAAGATAATAATCCAGGATGATCACATCAGGCTCATGTGATAAATTTGCCATGCAAAGTTCGCCCGTTGCAAATGTTTCAATTATAAAATCAGCACGTTCGAGAAAATCAATCTCTAATGATTTTAAAAATACGGCATCGTCATCAACCAAAAAAAGCTTGATTTTTTTGTTATTCATGGTTTTGTTCCTTTAGTTCTAATAATTCTTCTTCTAATTCCCTGCAAGCCTGATTACAAACGTTTCCAAGCTGAAAAACCAGGTCGTTTATTCCCTCAGATTGTTTCTGTGTGCTGGCAAATTCCTGGATTGTTTTTGCCATGTTCTCAAAGTCTGCATTGATACCCATTATTGAAAATGAAGGTATCATTTTATGAACTGCTGAATACAATAAATTCCAGTTCTTATCCTGAAAACTTTGTTGCATTGCACTTATTAAAGGTGGAGTTTGTTCCAGGTAAAGTGAAATCATTTCCATCATCAGGATCGGATTCGATTTTGTGCGGCGAATTAAATATTCCAGGTCGATACATCGTGATTTTTTGCCTTCAATTTGTTCATCATTATTGTGTTCAGCGTATTCTACAAGTGTTGGCTTTTTAACTAACCCAACTATTTTATTATATAGTAATCGTTCGTCTACAGGCTTTGCAATGTAATCATTCATCCCCACCGCCCTGCATTTTGCCAAATCGACAGTGGTTACATCAGCTGTTAAGGCGATAATCGGAATTTTGGAATTCAATTTATTGCGAATGTAATCAGTGGCTTCAAACCCATTCATTTCGGGCATCTGCAAATCCATCAAAATAACATCGTAGCTTTTTTCTTTCATTCTTTCGATCGCTATTTTTCCGTTGGCGGCAATATCACGTTCGAATCCGAAATCATCCAATAATGTTTTCATTAGTAATTGGTTGAGCGGAATGTCTTCCACCACCAGTACTTTTATGTTTTTAATTTCTGTATCCTGTTCCTCAATTTCTGTTACAATTTCAGCTTCGTCGGTTGTTTTCAGAAAACTCAATATAAAGCTAAAAGTAGAACCTTCATCAATTTTACTTTTTACACTGATACTTCCTCCCTGTGGTTCTACGAGTTGTTTAACGATGGCAAGTCCTAATCCTGTTCCGCCATAAAGCCTTGAAGTCCCGCTCGATGCCTGCTGGAAATTTTCAAAAATCCTTTCTATCTTATCACCCGGGATTCCGATTCCCGTATCTGTTACCGAAAATTCAATAACTACTTTTTCCTCATCCTGGGTCAGTAACCGAACACTTACGGTTATTTTTCCTTTTGACGTAAACTTAACCGCATTACTTACAAGATTTAGAATAATCTGGTGTAAACGCACGGGATCACCAACCAAAACATCAGGAATGTTATGATCGTATTCTTTAACCAATGCAAGGTTTTTCTCCTGTATTTTTGTCTCAAACAAATGAAGCATGGCCGATATCGACAATGCCATTTTGAAAGGTGTTTGCTGAAATACCATTTTCCCGGCATCAACTTTAGCCAAATCGAGAATGTCGTTAATAAGCACAATCAATGAATCCCCCGACATTTTTATCGCGGTTAAATATTCTTTCTGTTTTGATGTCAGCTCTGTTTTCAGCACGACTTTTGTAAATCCGATGATCGCATTCATGGGGGTACGGATTTCATGACTCATGTTCGACAAAAACTGCTGTTTCGCCTTTACTGCATTTTCCGCTATTACGGTTGCCTTTTCAGCCTTGCCTTTTGCTTCTTCTGCAATTAATGTCGCCAGTTCAGCAAATACTTTCGCCTCTATCAGTTCTGTTTCAATTCTTTTTTGGTCTGTTATATCTCTTGCCACAACAACGACACCAAGTACATTTCCTCTGTCGTCTGTATAAACCGAACCGTTCAACAAAACATCGGTAAGTTCCCCATCCCTGATTGTAAGCGGATAATCTGTCACGAAACCATTCGCAAAAACTTCCTGATAAATCTCGCGGGCTTTTTGTGGTTCCGTAAAATAATCAAAAAAGTCGGTCCCAATTAATTTCTCGCGCGATATTCCGGTTATGTTTACCGATGCTCTATTGATATCGGTAATTTTTCCTGCCGGATTAATTGTAAACAGTGGATCAAGACTTGCTTCTATTAAACTCCTTGCATATTGGGAGGCTAATTTTTGTGCGGTAACATCTCTGGCGACAATTACAATACCCAATACATCTCCACGATCATCTTTATATACCGATCCATTAAATAATACATCGGTCAGCTTGCCAGCCTTGTGGCGAAGTGTAAGTGGAGAATCGGCAACCGATCCTTTGGCAAACACTTCCTGGTAAACTTCACGCGCTTTTTGCGGTTCTGTAAAATAATCTAAAAAGTAGGTACCCTTAAGTTCATGGCGTTTAATGCCGGTAATGCTCACGAGCGCCTCATTCATGTCGGTGATCTTGCCTTCCGTATTAATCGTTACCAACGGATCACGAATAGCTTCGATCAGACTAAGCGAATATTGAGAAGCTAATTTTAAAGAATCGCCGATTGCCTCAAGTTCAACATTTGCAATCTCCTGCTTTTCTTTTTCGCCGATTTGAAAAACTAATTCCTTATCCGCAGCGATTAATTCTGCTGTTCGTTTTTCTTTTTCATTGTTCTGAAATACAAGTTCTTTGTTGGCAATCGATAATTCTGCCGCGCGTTTTTCTTTTTCATCATTTTGAAATACAAGTTCCTTGTTCGCTATGATTAACTCTGCTGCACGATTTTCTTTCTCTTCGTTTTGATAGGCCAGCTCTTCGTTTGCAAGAACTAACTCTGCTGCACGGTTCTCTTTCTCCTGATTTTGATAAGCAAGTTCATCGTTCGCAATACTTAACTCATCAGCCCGTTTTTGTTTTTCGTCATTTTGAAATACGAGCTCTTTGTTGGCAATGAATAACTCTGCCGCGCGTCTTTCTTTCTCATCGTTTTGATAAGCAAGTTCATCGTTCGCAATACTTAATTCATCAGCCCGTTTTTGTTTTTCATCATTCTGAAACAGGAGTTCTTTGTTGGCAATAAATAACTCTGCTGCACGTTTTCCTTTCTCATCGTTTTGAAAAGCAAGCTCTTTATTAACAATTCTTAATTCTGTTGCCCATTTTTGTTCGGCAACATCTCTTGCCACAACCACCGCACCAAGCACATTCCCGCGATCATCTTTATAAACCGACCCATTGAATAATACATCGGTTAGTTTGCCGTCCTTATGCCGAAGTGTAAGTGGAGAATCGGCAACCGATCCATTCGCGAATACTTCCTGGTAAACTTCACGTGCTTTCTGTGGTTCAGTGAAATAACTGAAGAAATCAGAGTCTGTGAGTTCTTCGCGCGTCATCCCCGTAATGTTTGCCAATGCCTCATTCATATCTGTTATCTTACCCTCGGTATTGATCGTAATCAATGGATCAAGGCTTGCTTCAATCAGACTAAGCGAATATTTCGAAAGTAATTTTTGTGCGGTAACATCCCTGGCGACAATTACAATACCCAATACGTCTCCATGATCATCTTTATAAACCGATCCATTGAACAATACATCGGTCAGTTTGCCGTTTTTATGCCGAAGCGTAAGTGGCGAATCGGCAGCAGATCCTTTTGCAAACACTTCCTTATAAACTTCGCGCGCCTTTTGTGGCTCAGTGAAATAATTGAAGAAGTCGGTACCGGTGAGTTTTTCGCGTGTCATTCCCGTGATGTTCACCAATGCTTCATTCATATCGGTGATTTTACCCTCGGTGTTGAGGGTAATCAAAGGATCAAGACTTGCTTCAATCAGGCTGAGCGAATAATTGGAAAGTAATTTTTTCGAAGAGGTAAACGCTTCTAATTCATCATTCCTGACTTTTTGACTTTTCATAATAATAGAAATAAGTACAAAAATAAAGATGATGAAAACAAGAAGCACTAAAAATATCAATTCTGAATTTTTATTGTTCTTTTCAATTTCAACTTTTCTTTCATTTAGCAAATTAAACTCTTCAGAGTTAACAGCTAAAATAATGCTCCTGATCTTGTCGGTAAGATTCTTATCATTCCCAATAAGATATGCTTTTTCTGTTTCATCCAGTATTTTCTCTTTACTGGCTTCAATCAGTTTTTTTATAAAAACCAATCTTTCGTCCGCAGCATTTTTCAATGAATTTATGCGCACCTGTTGACTTGGATTATCTTTGGTAAGCGAGGCTAACTCTGACAGGCTGCTGTTTATTAGATTTGTTTTTTTGTCGAATGACGCTAAATATATTTCGTTACCCGTTAATGCATAGCCTCTTGACTCTGTTTCAATGTCAAGTATATCCAAAAGAATGCTATCACTTTTGCGAAGTACTTCCTGTGTATGTTCTACTAAATCGCTTGCCGCCTTTACCTTTTTATTGTTGTAATAGAAAAATACCAATATCGACACCAATGCAGCACCTAAAAGGAAATAGAAGAGCGTTACTCTTTTTTCTAATATGAATTTCATAAAACCTTTGTAAAAATTAATTTGTGCCCATCGAATTACCAACTTCTTCAATCGGACTTCTCCTTTTTTCCCTCAATTGTTTAAAATGCGAAGGAGAGAGTCCGGTAACCTTTTTAAATTGATTGGATAAATGGGCCACACTGCTGTAATTCATCTTATATGCAATTTCTGTAATGTTCAATTCATCATAGATGATCAGCTCTTTTATCCGCTCAACTTTATGAGAGATAATGAATTGCTCAATAGTCGTTCCCTGTACTTCTGAAAATAAATTCGCGAGATACGTATAGTCGTGATTCAGTTTTCCACTTAAATATTCCGAGAAATTTACTTTGATTAATTCACCGTTATGGTGAACCATTTCGACAATTACATTTTTGATTTTTTCAATCAAAACCGCTCGTTTGTCATCCATTAATTCAAGTCCGGAATCGAGTAAAGCAACTTTCAGATGCTCGCGTTGCTCAGCTGTAATGTTTTCCATGATATCCACTTCACCTAAATCAACAAGGATAAAATGAAGACCAAGCTCTTTCAAGGCATTTTTCACCGCCATTTTACAGCGGGTGCTTACCATGTATTTGATGTAGAGTTTCAAATAGATTTTTGTTTTTTAAATAGATTCGGACAAAGATGCACAACTTAGACCAAACATACATTACACAACTTCAACAATAAGTTACATAATTCACACATTGTCGCATTTGTAATATCTTTTGTTTGGTTTAGGCAAACAATTAAGCCGTTATCTCATTATTATTCATTCGCTAACTATATACACTCGTAAAGCCAAGGTTGTTCAGTATATGTTTATGAACGCAATATTGAGTTCAATTCATAAGAACTATTCTTCACCCATTCAAGGTATATTTTTTTAGGTAATATTCAATTACATTGTCTGTTAGCTCCACAAAGAGGAGAATAAATCAAGTATCAGAGTCGTGGAACTTTTGTTTCCGGCGAAACAGGAAAAATCATTCCGGGGATACTTTTCCCGGCTGATAGCTCATCACAACAACGACGTTTTCTGTTTTCTAGCTTAAAAAAAAACTTAGATGAACTTAAATTTAAAATAAGTTCACCTAAGCCACATGTAAGAGAAATATTTCAACTTTATTTACTGTTTTACCTTACGAATTAGAGAATAAGAATTAACAGCAGGATGATAATAATGATCGCACCTACTGAAAGGTAGATGCCGCCATTACCATGAGTCGCAACAATATCTCGCTTATTATTTTTTTTAAGATCAGTTTTTATAGCCCGCAGTTCTTTTCGTAATTCTTTCTTTTCGGATGAATTCAATGTTGAAAAATCCATCGCCTTTATAGCCTCAACCCTCGCAACTAAAATAGTCGCATCAACTGACGCAACTGGTTTATTTGCTGCGATTTCAACGGTCGTACTTTCCGTTTCAGCATATACGCAGCCTGGAATAAACAGTATAAAAATGAGCGCCGCCAATATACCCAGTGTTAATTTTTTCATTTTACAGATTTATTAAAAGTGAATAATTTAAGTCACAAATATTAGCTCCGTTTACAGAAAAAATGTTACAACTTTCTGTGAAAAAGTTACATCATTCACACATTCTATATTTCCCTCCGACCGGTCAAAACCTCCTGTTTCACTTATCAATCCGTTATAGTACCAATTCCTTGATTCTTCTCTCTGATAGTATTATCTTTGCACCTCGATTTCCGATACAATATATTTAAGAAGATTCCATTCGATGAAGAATTTTAAAAGAACGCTGATCACCTCGGCTTTACCGTATGCCAACGGCCCTGTACATATTGGCCATCTTGCAGGAGTATATGTCCCTGCCGATATATATGCACGTTACCTTCGCCTTAAAGGTGAAGACGTTGCATTTATCGGCGGTTCCGACGAGCACGGCGTTCCGATCACCCTGAAAGCTAAAAAAGAGGGAATTACACCACAGGACGTGGTTGATAAATACCATGGAATGATCAAAGATTCCTTCGAAAAATTTGGGATATCTTTTGATGTGTATTCGCGAACGAGTTCAAAAATTCACCATGATACCGCTTCCGAATTCTTTAAAACACTTTACGACAAAGGTGCCTTTATCGAACAGACTTCCGAGCAGTTTTTTGACGAAGAAGCCAACCAATTCCTGGCCGATCGCTATATAACAGGCACTTGTCCGAAATGCAACTTCGAAAA
The DNA here is from genome assembly GCA_015654795.1 of Bacteroidales bacterium. GTDB lineage: Bacteria > Bacteroidota > Bacteroidia > Bacteroidales > Prolixibacteraceae > JAAFHB01. The sequence continues at coordinate 33,105 of JAATGF010000171.1, read as the reverse complement.
AGCATATGGCGACCAGTGCGAAAGCTGCGGAAGCACGCTCAATGCAACCGATTTGATCGATCCCAAATCGGTACTTAGCGGAAATAAACCCGTGATGAAGGAGACGAAACATTGGTTTCTGCCACTCGATCAGTATGAGCCATGGTTACGGGAATGGATTCTTGAAGGGCACAAAGAATGGAAACCCAATGTTTACGGGCAGTGTAAGTCGTGGATTGATGGCGGGTTAAACGCTCGCGCCGTTACGCGGGATCTTGAGTGGGGTGTTCCTGTTCCGGTTAAAGAAGCTGTAGGGAAGGTCCTTTACGTATGGTTCGATGCCCCAATAGGTTATATTTCAGCCACAAAGGAATGGACTCCTGACTGGAAAAAATGGTGGAAAGATCCCGAAACGAAGATGATACATTTCATCGGGAAAGATAATATCGTGTTTCACTGTATTATTTTCCCGGCAATGCTTAAAGCAGAGGGATCATATATTCTACCCGAAAATGTTCCGGCAAATGAGTTCCTGAACCTTGAGGGTGATAAAATATCTACCTCACGGAACTGGGCAGTTTGGCTACACGAATATCTCATCGATTTCCCTGGAAAAGAAGATGTTCTGAAATATACACTTACCGCCAATGCTCCCGAAACAAAAGATAACGACTTTACCTGGAAAGACTTCCAGGCACGGAACAATAGTGAGCTTGTTGCAATTCTCGGTAATTTTGTAAATCGGACTTTGGTTCTGACGGACAAATACTATAATGGCGAAGTCCCTGAATGCGGCGAATTAACGGAATATGACAAAAATGCGCTGAATGAAATAACCAGCCTCAAAACTGAGGTTGAAAAATCGATAGAAACATTCCATTTCCGCGAAGCATTGAAAAACGCGATGGACATGGCTCGTCTGGGAAATAAATATCTTGCTGACATGGAACCATGGAAAGTGGTAAAAACTGATCCTGAGCGTGTAAAAACAATTATGAATATTGCGCTTCAGATTACGGCAAACCTCACCATTGTATTCGAACCATTTCTTCCGTTCACAATGACAAAACTGCGTGGGCTGATGAACCTGGAAAAATTTGATTGGCAGGAACTCGGTCGTACAGATCTTATTAAAGCAGGTCACAAGATAAATACACCGGAACTTCTTTTCGAAATAATCGAAGACGAAGCAATTGAGGCGCAGGTTAATAAACTGTTGGCAACAAAAAAAGCAAATGATCTTGAAGGAGTAACAGCTAATCCCGTCAAGGAAAACATTGAATACGAGGATTTTGCCAAAATGGACATCCGTGTTGGGACAATAATAGCTGCCGAGAAAGTCGCCAAAACAAAGAAATTATTAAAGCTCACCATCGATACGGGTATCGATCAGCGTACTGTTGTATCAGGAATTGCCGAATATTTTGAACCTGAAAAGATTATCGGGCAACAAGTTTCCGTATTAATGAACCTCGCTCCGAAAACCCTCAAGGGGATCGAATCGCAAGGGATGATCCTAATGGCGGAGAATGCTGATGGATCGCTGGTATTTGTTACACCTGTCACTAAAATAAAAGATGGCTCTGAGGTGAGATAGCTGAGGCAAATTCTAACATTACTTTATGCCTCTTCTTCCCGAAAAGGAAAACGTCAGTGGTATTTTCTAACGTATATGATCTTGAGAAATATAACGCAAGGAAGGTGCCACTTTCTTTTTGAGATTATTTGCGAAAATGTGCCAATAGATTTGTAAATTCGCATTGGCAACGTCAATAATAAAGGGAAATGATTCCTCCGGGTTAATTCCATGTTGATTTCACAAGAGAGCCAAACATAATAAAAGACATGCGATTAAACTATTTGCAAATACGGGATTTGTGGACTTTCGAAACAAACATCCCGGGCGGATTTGCTCCATATTTCCCTCGTACCTGCTCTATGTTTAATTCATATCGAGTCTGATATCAGGTCCTAATCAGCATCGGATCCTCAAACGAAGATTTTTAATGACTAATGACCATAATGACTTTTTCAATGACGGCGAAGCCAATGACCTTTTCAATGACTATTTTAATAATAACCTCTCTCCTTTTTCTCCCCCTCGCCCCTTCTCCCTATCTCCCTTTCTCACCCTCTTCGCCTTATCGCCCCATTTCCCCATCGCCTCTTCGCCCCATCATTATTCGGGCAAAAAAAAAGCCGCAGATGGGACTCTGCGGTTTTTCTTAATTTAACGGAAGCTTACTTCTTTACCGGAGCTGCTTCTTTTTTTACTTTTTTAGCTTTAACAGCTGGTTTTGCTGCAGGAGTAGCTGCTGGTGCAGTTGCTGCTTTAGCTGCAGGTGCAGCTGCTTCAGTTTTTGCAGGAGCTTTTTTAACTTCTTTTTTCTTGTCCTGTGCGTTAACAGAAACCAAACCTAATACAAATAAAAAACTTAATGCGAGTACTAACTTTTTCATAATTGAAAATTTTTAATATTGTTTACGCATCAAAAGTATTCTCCCAACTATGAAGGAATCGTGAAGATTTAAGCAACAGAAATAGAATTAACATTTTTTAACAAAAACTGAACCCTAAATACAGATCCTTCCCCTTTTACCGATTTTACATCAATCGATCCACTGTGAAAACGAACAATACTACTCACAATTGAAAGTCCCAATCCATGGCCCTCGCCCGATTTGGGATCTGCTCTTTTGAAACGATCGAAAACCTGGTTTATTTGCTCCGAATCTATTCCTATCCCATTATCACTTACTTCGATACAGAAGTTACTGCCACTTACAATTGTCGATATTCGTATCCATCCGCCTTCGTTATTATACTTTATCGCATTACTAACGAGATTAAATATCAGAATGTACAACAGTGATTTATTGACATTTGGTAATGAATCGTTTTGATCGACCAGATTTTCAATTTCGATGTTTTTCATTTCCGCCCGGTCTTCGATATTCAGGATGATCTCCTCAACAATATCGCGAACAACAACTGTCTCGTTTTTTGAAAACTGATCATTTTCAATTCTCGCGATCAAAAGCAAGGCCTTAATAATTTGCTGCAACCGATTCAATTGATTCTGTTGTTCCATTACATTAGCTGCAAATTGTTCAGGTATATTACTGTTGGTCAAGAGATTCTCAAGTTTGCTTTGCATAATCGAAATCGGGGTAAATAACTCATGCGAAACATCAGCCGTAAATTTCTTTTGGTTCTTAAGAATTGCAGTAACTTTATGCATAAGTTCATTCAGGGCGTTATTCAAATAAACAAAGTCAGACGTTGAACTGGCCAGTTCAGAGAATTCATAAGTTTCGGGATTTGTAATCGTCTTTAACTTGGGAATTATCATCCTGTTAAGCGGATACAACAAATATTTATTGATCCCTATATCGAATATAATCGTGCTTAGGAGAACTAAAAGAATTATTGATATGGAGATATTTCTCATTGTTCTGTTAAGAGCGTTAACGAATTGTATATTTCTGCCGATTTCCAGAATATAATGCTGATCATCAATATCAAATGAATAATTCAGAATCCGGTAATCAAACTCTTCGCCCTCAATTATTCTTGCTTCATCGGAAAAAAGAATCTTTCCTGATCTTTTTATTGTATCCAGATCAATGGTGATATATTCATCCTTGAGTATATTATAACTGGCAAAAGCGCTGTCTTTTTCGATATTCAGGAAAGAATTAATTCCAATCTTTGCAACGTTGGCCATTGTTTTTTCTTTCATCTTTATCAGGGCCCGATCGGTATGTTGCACGGCTTCTTTGTCGATGATCCGTTGAAGCAGCATCAACAATATAAAAAATATAACAATCTTAGAGAGCGCGCCTATTAAGGCCAATTTTAGTTCAAGTCTCATTATTTCAAATTACAATAAGATATTTCAATAAATTGCTAATATTACTATTTTTTCAATTAGGTTTGAATCATCAAATTTCATGAATTATTTTGAATTATGCACATACTAATTGTTGAGGATGAGATCCCTTTGGCTAACGAAGTGAGAAACTATCTTGAAAAAGAGGGATTTTCGTGTGAAGAGGCGCATACGGGAAAGATCGCTTCTGATAAACTGTTTTCAAATGAGTTCGATCTTCTTCTTCTTGATTTAGGGCTTCCCGATTATGATGGAATCGATTTGCTCAAAGAATCGATTGCCAATAATAGTAACACAGCAGTGATTATACTTTCGGCCAGAAGTGCATTGGAGGATCGGATTAAAGGACTAAACGTAGGAGCGGATGACTATTTGCCCAAACCATTTTCGCTGCTTGAATTGAAGTCACGCATCATGGCAGTCATGAGACGCAAACATGGATTCAGGGCCAACATCATATTAATCAATGGACTCGAAATCGATCTCGATAAACGGCAGGTCTCTTTCGGTGAAAATGTAATTATGCTCACGCGCAAAGAATACGATATTTTAAGCTTCCTGATCCTGAATAAAAACAGAGTTGTGACACGTCTGCAGATTTCGGAACACATCTGGGGCGACATCATTGAAGAAAATTACAACTCAAATTATATCGATGTCCATGTCAAGAATCTGCGTAAAAAACTGGGCGAATTTATTGAAGGTGATTTCCTTGAAACCGTGAGAGGTATCGGATTTCAATTTATTGAAATCAACAACCTGTAACACTGTGATTTATTGATAAATATAAGGTTAGACAATAAAACAGGTTATGAGAAGTTGAGATTTGCGAAACCTGAATCAGTATTTAATGTGCTTCATCCTCGAGAAACTTTCCGGAGATATGCTTAACCGGAAACCAGGCTGCCACAAAACCAATCAGTACGACGGAACAAAAAATCAGAAGAATATCAACCGGAATAATTGTCATGGGATAAGCATCGACGATAAACGAACCTCCCCCTCCCTGTAGTTTAACAAATCCGAAGACGATTTGTGCCTGACAGATTGCAAGCCCGACTACAGTTCCGATCACTGCGCCAAAAATAGAAACAGACCATCCTTCGAAAAGGAAAATATTACGGATCAGCGGTTTATCAGCCCCCATACTCTGTAATATCCCGATATCTTCCTTTTTGTCGATGATTAACATGGTAAGCGAACCAATAATATTGAACGATGCAATGATCAGAATTAAAATGAGAATCAGGTAAACTGCATATTTTTCGCTCTGCATTGTTTTATAAAGGTAGTCGTGTTGCTGATAGCGGTTTTTCACTACAAAACTGCTTCCCAGCTTTGTAGCGATCGCTTTCTGAACCGCTTTCTCCGATACGCCATTCTTTAATTTCAGTTCTACCGAATTAACCTTTTCCGACATTTCAAAAATTTCGCGGGCAAAGGCAATGGGAACGATAATATACTTTGTATCTATTTCCTGCTGAACGGAAAATATTCCCGACGGATAAATGTATCCTTGATTAAAGCTACCTTCCAGCGCCAAACCCGTACTCCTCCCCTTTTGTGGGACATAAATATTGATTGGATTAAGCAATTTAACCCCTAAGGAAAGGAAATACGCGACGCCCTGACCAATAACAGCATATTGCTCATTGCCCTCTTTCAGTTTAAATTTGCCGTCAACAATCATCGTGTCGAGTCCTGTCATCTTGCTGTAATCATCACTTACTCCCTTTATCGTAGCAAGAACCTGTCTGTTTTCGTACCGAAGAAGCGCATTGTCTTCAATTACTTCGGCAAAATACTGCACATCTTTCATCTTGCGAATCTCATCAAACGCCTGATTGTTTGCGTCAAAACTCTTACCTTCGGCGAGGGTGATTTTAAGATCGGGATCAAAAGATGAAAAAAGTGATTTTATGAGGCTGTCGAAACCATTAAATCCCGAGAGTCCGATAATTAAACCCATCGTCCCAATGGCCATTCCGGCCACCGAAATTGCCGAAATGATATTGATCAGATTGGTTCTCTTTTTCGAAAAGAGGTATCTTTTAGCTATGTAAAAGGAGAGATTCAATGCGTTGTCGATTATTAATCACTTTTTATATGCTTTCACCAGTAAACCAGTTCCTTTTTTATGCCGGAAAATTACATCCGAATAATTAAGAAGAACACAAAACGGAAAGGTTATCAGGTAATAAAACGGAAGAAGGATATAAAATGCTTTCGATTTGCCCAGCATCACAATGGGATATTTCATCGAAAATTTCCACGAAAGCGAACCGGGAAAACCATAAGTATAACGCACATCAACATCCTTAAACCCGGCGTTATTTAATTTCCGGGTAATATCCTTGATTCCATATCCGTCACGTACATGTTCTTCGATAAAACCATGAACCGCATCCTTATCATGTTCGTGTGTATCAGAACCTCCCTGATCGGACGGCGTTGAAATCAGCAGCACACCATTGTTTCGAAGCGATGTGTGAAAATTACTGAAAACAAGCTCATCCTCTTCAATGTGTTCCATCACGTCGACCGAGAGGATCAGGTCATAACTATAAGGTTCAATGTATTTTGTCAGGTCTGCATATTCAAAACTCACCCTTTCCTGTAATCCGGTAGAACTAAAAAACCGGTTACAGTCATCGATCTGCTCTTGCTTCACATCGACCCCTTTGATAATGGAACCGGCGAAAATCCTGCTCATGCGAAAACTATACTGTCCAAATCCCGACCCGGCATCAAGAATTTGAATCTTTCCGGGAAAGGATTTCTTTTTTAGCAACCGTAATTCCCGGTTGACGTGCCATGCCCGAAGCAATAACAGATCGAGCAACGTGTAAAAGACTTTTCGCAAAAACGGGGTGCGGTTAAAGACAACTCCAAGTCTCCTTTTGATCGGATCGTACTCCATAACGAATTTTTCTTAATTCAGTGATTAGTCAGGACTAAAATTTTATTTCAAAAGTTTGTCAATTTTCTCAATATAATCGAGACTGTCATCCAGAAAAAACTCAAGTTCAGGAACATGTCGTAACTGAAACCGGACAATATTTCCAAGATCGCCTCTTAACTTACTTTTATGCAACTTAATATCGGCCAGTACCGTTGCCGCTCCTTCCGAAGGAAAAATGCTTAAGTAGCACTTTGCCTGCGACATATCGCGTGTAACCCTGACGGTTGTAAGAGAAAGAATCCTCCCTTTTGCCAATATATTGGTGTCGCGTCGTAAAAGCTCACTCAATTCTTTTTGAATCAACCTTCCGATTTTATTTTGTCTTGTTGTATATTCTTCCATCTTTTCTTGTAATTTGCTACAAAAATAAATAAAATCAGCGGGTTCTGGCGATTCAAAAATTATCTTTCCCTGTAAACGCTACCTTTGTAGCAAGTTAAAAACAGAAAACCCGGTTTTACAAAACAATGATGAGCGAGATTCAGAAAATAGATTCATCAATTTATTCATTTGCACCCATAGCCGATTTCCGGAGCAAAGTGCTCATTCTTGGAACGATGCCTGGAAAAGAATCTTTACGAATGGCGGAGTATTATGCTCACCCGCAAAATGCATTCTGGAAGATTATTTTCAATTTGTACAACATTCCGTTTTCGACAGACTACCAGGTCAAAAGAGACGTACTTCTGCAAAATGGGATCGCCCTCTGGGATGTTCTGCGAACTTGCGAAAGAAGATCGAGTCTTGATACCGATATCCGAATGGAAGGACCTAATGATCTTCACATGTTTCTGTCATCACATCCCGGTATTTCAAATATATTTTTCAATGGGAAAGGCGCCGCAAGATTTTTCAGCAAGTATTTTACTGACATCAACTTGCCAAACCAGGTTCTCCCTTCAACGAGTCCGGCACATGCCATAAAATGGGAACAGAAACTTGCAATCTGGCAGATAATTACACGCACATGACATAAAATAATATCAGAATTCTTCAAAAATGAGGTGTTTAATAACTTTTTAATATCTTTGACTGAAAGAAAAATTAAAAATTCAACATAATGAAAAAAAGCGAATTCAAGCTCAAACCCTCGCAATTAAAACACATTGCACTCGATCTCGAAGACAAAATTGAGAACGGTCTTAAAAACGACAACACAGAGATCAAAAGTATCCCAACCTACATTCATCCGCTTTCGTGTGGCGCTGAAGGACAGGCAGTTGTTCTTGACTGGGGAGGTACAAACTACCGTGCGGCAGTGATTAATTTTGCAGGTGGTGTTGCCAATATTTCTCCAAAGAAAGCGGGAAGTATCGATCTGTCGGCCACAACCACCAAAGGGTTTTCGCAGGAAGATCTTATAGCCAAACAATGTGAATTTGTAAACGAAATCGAACTTCCGGCTAAAGCACCCATTGGTTACTGTTTCTCATATCCGGCCGATTGTATGCCAAACGGCGATGCCGAATTGATCAGATGGACCAAGGGAATCGATATTAAAGAGATGATTGGCAATCCTGTCGGAAAACCGCTTCTTGACCAACTTAACAAAGCCGGAAAAACAGAGTTCACAGGAATTAAAGTAATTAACGACACCGTTGCCAGCCTCTTTGCCGGATTAACAAATCCTAATTTTGATGCATATATCGGATTGATCGTTGGTACCGGAACAAATATGGCTGCATTTATTAATGCCGACAAAATTCCAAAGATTGAAAGCAGCCTCAACTGGCAAGGTCTTACACCCGTAAACCTCGAATCGGGGAATTTCAATCCACCTCATCTGACAAAATATGATGAATTGGTTGATGAAAAATCAAATAATAAAGGATCGCAGCGCTTTGAGAAAGCAGTTTCGGGAATGTACATCGGGCAAATCCTGCGGGAAGCATTTCCGGAAGACGGATTTGATGAACGCACCGATGGCAAGGCACTTACAGATATTATCAATGCCCCCGATCAACATAAAGGCAAGCACGTAAAAGCTGCTAAAGCCATTTATAAAAGGTCTGCCAAATTAGTCGCCGCATCCCTTGCCGGACTAATCGACATGCTGATTCTGCATGACAAATCAATTAAAAGAGTCAGAATTACCGCCGAAGGAAGCTTATTCTGGAGCGAAGTAACTGATTGTAAAGACTATAATAAAGTTGTGAAAAGCACGCTAAAAGAGTTGTTAAGCAATATGGAACATAAAAACGTTAAGGTGAATATTGCCGAGATTGAAAGCGCCAATATGATTGGTTCGGGAATTGCAGCCCTTTCTTAATACATTGCAGATTGAATAAAATAAGGGGAAGCGGTAAACTACTGCTTCCCCTTAATTTTGTTCCTCCATTTATTTGTCAATCCCTTACCTTGAGGGATTACCTCGAGAGCTGTCTTCAATCGGTTATTTTTTGATTCAAATGATCGGTTTCATTCTGTTCTGAGTACCGGAACGCCCTAAAATATTTACTGATCATTTGACAAATTCGACAAGTAAGTTCATCATCTATAATTATCAGGCAGCATATGCCTTACCTGTCAACCCGATCTTTAGTCATTCCGTCGTTAATGCAAAGGGTGCGAGTGTGTTTATTTGTCTTACTTTCCTTACGAAACAATACCGGTTTCTCTTCCTGTCAGGAGTATACCAACCTATTACTAACTGTGTAGTATCTGTGCACCATCTGTGCACTATCTGTGCTAAAATTGCACAAAAACTGTACAGTTAGTCTATATATACTACACGGTTAGTGCACACAAAGTCCGATGTTGGTATAAACCTGATCAGACTAAAATACGAACAAGACCAGCAGTTCGTTTACTTTAAATAGCAAGGCGATTTGGACCGGCATACTTTCTGAAACGTTTTATCTCATTTTTGAAAACATGCCTAAAATTATATTGGGGAGACCTATGTTCTGAAACTAAACGGGTAAAATCACGCTTTGCTGCGGGTTCTAAAATAAAGTACGGGGAGCGCTAAAATACTGTTTTCCTAAATTTTTACCCTTTACATATAACAAGCTATTTATCTTTCCCTTAACTTGCCGGGAGATTATCGTAATATCTGCTTCCAATCAATTATCTTTGACGTCTAATGGTCGATTTCTTTTATCAATACGGTTTATTCGGACTTTTTATCGCCGGGTTTCTTTCGGGGTCCATCTTTCCGTTTAATTCGGAGGCAGTACTGACTTTGCTGATTTACTCGGGTTTCGATGTGGTTAGTTCACTGGTAATCGCTACTGCCGGGAATACATTAGGAGGAATCTCCATTTATTACCTGGGATATCTTGGTAAAATGGAATGGATTGAAAAATATGCGAAGGTGAAAAAGGAGAAAATCCACGCCATACTTCCAAAGTTGGAACGATTTGGCGCTTTGGCGGCAACACTTTCATTTGTTCCCATCGTTGGCGATGTCGTAATTCTTGCTTTGGGGTTCTTTCGGATTTCTCCCTTGCTTACCATTTTTTTCATGACAATCGGTAAGATTGTCCGCTACCTGGCCGTAATCGGACTTTTAAAAACGGTGATGTGATTTAGTAATTAATTGATATGAGAGTTGTTATCCAACGTGTTTCAGAAGCATCCGTTACGATTGACGGTGTACTAAAATCGTCGGTTCGCCAGGGTATGCTTGTGCTGGCGGGTTTCGAAACTGACGATACTCATGAAGATATTGATTGGACTTGTAAAAAGATCACGCAATTGCGGATTTTTGACGATCTCAACGGCGTAATGAATTTATCCGTGAAAGATATTAAAGGTGAAATTCTTGCGGTAAGCCAATTCACACTTCAGGCTAAAACTAAAAAAGGAAATCGTCCTTCCTATATCAATGCTGCTCCTCCCGATATTTCTATTCCGCTTTATCATCAATTCGTCGAAACTTTATCCGAAAATCTGGGTACAGAGGTTAAGACTGGAATATTTGGCGCTCATATGATTGTTGGTCTGATTAACGATGGACCGGTCACAATTATCATCGATTCTAAAAATAAAGATTTTTAAAATATGCGTTCCTCCATGTGAGGGAAACTACTTAAAAAACAAATAATTCTTCTCATGGATGAGAATATTACAATCAGGGATGCACAATCAGAAGTCCATACCTGGATAACAAAGTACGGAGTCCGTTATTTCAGCGAGCTAACCAATATGGCCATTCTTACTGAAGAGGTGGGAGAAGTGGCCCGGATTATTGCCCGAAAATATGGTGATCAATCCTTCAAAAGCAATGAGTCGGATAGCGATCTGGCTGACGAACTGGCCGATGTGCTTTGGGTGATCATCTGCCTTGCTAATCAAACCGGCGTTGATCTGACCGAAGCATTTATGAAAAACATGGAGAAGAAAACAGAGCGGGACCAACTTCGTCATTTAAACAATGATAAACTATTTGCATAAATCTTAATACGATTAAAACTATGAAATGGCTTTTAGGTAATGTTGACCGGGAATTCCCGGAGGGAGAAGTAGAACAGGCTGTCGCTGCGATTGTTGAAAAATCGGGAGAATTGAAAAGCCGCGAATTTTATGAGCTGGCCCTTTCGTGTATTGATTTGACGACACTGAATTCGACCGACAATCATATTCAGGGAGAAAAATTTGCGACAAAAGTTTCGGAGTTTCCGGATGAATTTCCGGGATTACCCAATGTTGCGGCTATTTGTGTCTATCCAACTCTTATTGAATCTGTTAGAAACAATCTTCGGGCTCCCGGAGTAAAATTGGCTTCTGTTTGTGCAGGATTCCCTTCTTCACAGACTTTTTTTGATGTCAAAGTGATGGAAACCCAAATGTGTATTGCCAAAGGCGCAACGGAAATTGATATTGTGCTGAATTTGGGTAATTTTCTTTCCGGTGATTTTCCTGCAGTAATTCAGGAAATTTCGATATTGAAGAGAACATGCGGAGAGGCACATTTGAAAGTAATCCTGGAAACCGGGGCATTGAAGAGTTACGAGAAAATTTGGAAAGCCTCGTTTCTGGCAATGCAGGCTGGCGCCGATTTTATTAAAACTTCAACAGGCAAATCAGAGCCTGCTGCGACACCCGAGGCTGCGTGGGTAATGTGCAGCGCCATTAAAGACTATTACGAAAAAACGCATAAGAAAATAGGCTTCAAAGCTGCCGGTGGAATTGTCGAAACTTCCGATGTGATTAAATACGTCGCCATTGTGAAAGAAGTGCTTGGCGATGAATGGCTGAATAACAAGCTATTTCGAATCGGAGCCAGCCGTTTGGCGAATAACCTGCTCTCCTCCATAAAGGGGGAAAGTGTTGTGTATTTTTAATTTCTATTTTACTATTCCAAAGTAAAACGCGAAAGGCTGTCAACGAAAATCTGGCGGCCTTTTTTAGTTGACCCTGGAAGTAATATAATTAACGTACTCGATTAATGCGGCCTTGACTTCGGTGTCGGGGTATGCCGATAATTGGGCAATTGCCTTTTCGTTAAAACGGTACATCACCTCTTCTGCATATTTAAATCCGCCATGAACTTCCACAAAATCACTAACCTCGCGAAGATCAGCCGCCGATTTTGATCGTTTCCTTACAATCCTGAGAATATGCGATTTATCGCTGCTACTCGCTTTGTTCAGGGCGTGGAGTAACGGAAGTGTGATCTTTTTTTCACGGAGGTCATTCCCGGTAGGTTTTCCGATCAGGTTCGATTTCTGGTAATCAAAAAGATCATCCTTAATTTGAAATGCCATTCCGGCATATTCGCCGAACAGCCTCATTCGTTCGATTACTTCACTGTCTGTCGTTACGGAACAAGTTCCAACTGCAGCACTTGTTGCAAGTAACGAGGCCGTTTTTTTCCGGATAATTTCGAAATAGATCTCTTCGGTAATATCAAGTTTTCGGGCTTTCTCAATCTGGAGAATTTCACCTTCGCTCATATCCCGAACTGCGGTGCAAATGTGATCCAATATATCATAATCGCGGTGTTCAATCGACCATAGCAGCCCTTTGGCGAGGATAAAATCGCCAACAAGTACAGCAATCTTATTTTTCCAGACCGCATTCACCGAAAAGAATCCGCGGCGCTGATACGAATCGTCCACGACATCGTCGTGAACAAGTGTGGCAGTATGTAATAATTCGATGGTTAATGCTGCGTGATAGGTTCGCTCGTTGAAGGTGCCATTTAGTTTAGCTGCCAGAAAAACCATCATCGGACGCATCTGTTTCCCCTTACGGCGAAGGATGTAATTGATAATGGTACTTAACAGTGGCAAATCACTCTTAGTCGCTTTTTGGAAATAAGGTTCAAATTTAATAAGCTCCTCCCTGATGGGCTCGACAATCCGTTCTTTAGATGACATCCTTTAAAAATTGCATTCTTCTTTTTTATTCTCCTTCCGGCCAAAGGTAAGAATTAATTTTACTTCAACATTATTGTTTTTAGCCATTCTAAATTGCATTTCCTCAATTTGTTAGATATTGACAATGATAAATTTAAATCACTAATTATGAGTAGGTAACAATTTTTTTAACAATGTTATGATCATATCCGGGTTTTTACAGAGTTTTAACTCAAACAATTAATAAAATATATATTCATATATTTGTATCCATGATTTGAAAAGTCGAAAATTATCAGATTAATATCTTAAACTTCGTCAGATAATGAACTATTCTGAGTTAAATCTCGAGAAGTTAACTTTTGCCACCGAGATGTTAAAAGCTATTGCCCACCCCATGCGAATTGCCATTGTTGGTTACCTGGACGGCGGAGTCAAACTTACCGTTACCGAGATTCATGAACGTCTTGGAATTGAGCAATCAACAACATCACATCATCTTGGTATTCTCAAAAACAAAGGAGTTTTAAATTCAAAGCGGGATGGAAAAAATACATACTACTTTTTGAAGCATTCGGCGTTAATCGGAATAATCACTTGTATAGAAAAATGCGGGTGTCAGAAATAATCGTTTGATTAATACTATATTGTGAGCCGACAAAAATTTTGTCGGCTTTTTTATTAAATTTTACGTAGTTTTGATTTGGTCTTAATTCATATTTATCATGAACCGATTGTTTTTGCTTGATGCATACGCATTGATTTATCGCTCCTATTTTGCATTTATTAATGCACCCCGGGTCAATTCCAAAGGACTCAACACTTCAACAATGTTGGGATTTGTAAACACACTCGATCAACTCATTAGAAATGAGAAACCGACCCATATTGCCATTGCCTTCGACTTGAAAGGGCCTACATTTCGTCATGATATGTTTCCAGAGTACAAAGCTCAGCGCGAAGTAATGCCTGAAGACATCCGAAAAGCCATTCCTTACATCCGTGAGATTATCAAGGGATACAAAATTCCGATTCTTGAAAAAGAAGGTTTCGAAGCCGATGACGTGATTGGAACGTTGGCAAAAACTGCAGAAAAAGAGGGTTTTCAGGTTTTCATGGTTACTCCGGATAAGGACTACGCACAATTGGTGTCGGAAAATATCTTTATGTACAAGCCAAAGCGGCTGGGCAACGAAATAGAGATTTTAGGCGTTGAACAGGTTTGTGAGAATTTCCAAATAACAAATCCATTGCAGGTGATTGATGTTCTGGGCCTTATGGGTGATTCGTCCGACAACATTCCCGGATGTCCCGGAATTGGACCTAAAACAGCGATGAAACTCGTGAGCGAATTCGGAGGTATTGAAGGTGTTTACCAGAACATTGATAAATTAAAAGGAAAACAGAAAGAGAGCCTTCAACAATTTGAAGATCAGGTCCGAATGTCGCGTACACTGGCTACCATCATACTTGACGTACCTATAGAATTCAATCAGGAAGAACTAACAATGTGCGATCCTGATTACGTCCATTTGCGTGATATTTTCACAGAACTCGAATTCAGGACACTGGCCGAAAGAATATTACCCGCTGCGACGAAATCAGCTCCAACTCCTGCTCCTGCATTTGAGCAGGGTTCACTTTTCAGTATGCCAGAACAAACGCAGACCGAATCGGTAGGTATTCATGAAGATATTCGGTCAACCGCTCACTTGTACCATTTAATTAATAGTGAAGAGCAAATAAAAGATTTGGTTTCCAAATTGGAGGAACAACCCGCCTTTTGCTTCGATACCGAGACTACCGGACTCGATCCTCATTCGGATAAGCTGGTTGGATTATCCTTCTGCTTCAAATCAGGGGAGGCATATTACATTCCGGTACCAGCAGACCAAAATAAAGCGATTGCAACAGTTCAGCTGTTTAAAACAGTATTTGCGAATGAAAAGATCCGGAAAATCGGTCAGAATATGAAATTCGATATTCTTTTCCTTTCGCAATATGGCATTGAAGTCAAAGGCAATTATTTCGATACGATGGTCGCTCATTACCTGATTCAACCGGAACTTCGTCATAACCTGGACTACCTGAGTGAAATTTATCTTGGCTATAAAAAAGTAGCAACTGAAGAGCTGATTGGCAAGAATGGCAAAAATCAGCTGAATATGCGACAAGTCGATCTGGAACAAATCAAGGAGTATGCCTGCGAGGATGCTGATATTACATTTCAGCTTAAGTCATTGTTAGAAGCCGAATTAGACAAAGCAACTGTAAAAAATCTGTTTACAGAAGTTGAAATGCCTTTATTGAAAGTACTGGTTCAGATGGAATTGGCGGGCTTAAGAATTGATCCAAAGGTTCTTGACGATTATGCAGTGACATTGCGGGGGCAAATTATCGAACTCGAAAACAGCATCATCGAACTGGCCGGCGAACACTTTAACATCTCGTCACCAAAACAGCTTGGATACATTCTTTTCGACAAACTGATGCTTGATCCTAAAGCAAAGAAAACCAAGACAAAACAGTACTCGACAGGTGAAGAAGTGCTGGTCAATTTGCAGGACAAACACCCTATCGTCAATATGATATTGGAGCACAGGGGATTAAAAAAATTGCTTTCGACTTATGTCGAGGCACTTCCTAAACTGATCAATCCCAAAACTGGCAAGATACATTCGTCTTTTAATCAGACAATTGCAGCCACTGGTCGATTAAGTTCCACAAATCCAAATCTTCAGAATATTCCTATCAGGACCGAAAACGGACGCGAAATCCGTAAAGCATTTATCCCGACCGATGATGATCATATCTTTTTATCTGCTGACTATTCTCAAATTGAACTTCGGATTATGGCCGCCGTTTCCGGCGATAAAGTAATGACTGAAGCGTTCAGCAATGGCGAAGATATTCACGCTGCCACAGCTTCGAAGATTTTTGGAATACCCATTGGCGAAGTGTCCTCCGAAATGCGACGTAAAGCAAAAACTGCGAACTTCGGAATTCTTTACGGAATCTCTGCATTTGGCCTTGCTCAAAGGCTAAATATCCCAAGAGGCGAAGCAAAACAGCTGATTGATGACTATTTTGCCAACTTTTCAATGGTCAAGGATTATATGGACAGCCAGCTTGTGCTCGCACGGGAAAGGGGTTATGTTGAAACAATTATGGGGCGGAAACGATACCTGAGCGATATCAATTCTGCCAATGCCTCGGTAAGAGCTTTTGCCGAGCGCAATGCAATTAATGCTCCGATACAGGGTTCGGCTGCAGATATTATAAAAGTCGCTATGATTAACATTAATAAGCGATTCGAGGAGAAAGGATTTCATTCTAAAATGATTCTGCAGGTTCATGACGAATTAAACTTTGATGTTTTGAAAACTGAACTTGAAGAGGTAAAAAAGGTTGTGAAGTACGAGATGGAAAACGCTGTAAAATTAGCAGTTCCGCTCGAAGTAGAAATGGATGCTGCTGAAAACTGGTTGCTTGCACATTAATTTGATGTTGTAAAACATGAAATTATTTCATTTGGTGTATAAAAAAACAAACTATGTTTGCAGAACGGATCAGAACAGATATTTCGCTAAGGCCGGCAGAGCAAATGTATTGTATAGTCCATTTTTAGCTCAAAATTGTATTCATTACAGCGATTCGTCAAAAATCACATGTTTATTTTCATGTGTAGTGTTTTGGTTTCGTGTAGTATATCATCAAATAAATTATCCATGATTCTGAATTCGGTTCGTTTTGCTGCTGCAGATTCACTAAATCATAAAACGAGATCTGCTGACAGATCCGGCGAAAATTTACTGCTATATATTTTCAAATTTTCCCGACCAAATAGCTGGCAGTATTATTTCAAAATATTCGTGATGTCTTTTGTTACAGACATTTACCGTAACTTACTGTCAGTATTATCAAACCTCCTGCTTTCTATATTAAGTCTACGAATTAAGTTTGGATTCGATTTCAGAAATATTTTAGTAAAATAAATTAAGCATAACGCAACAGAACAGTGTGAACAAAAAACATCGCTAAACAGGATAAACCTTTCCATATTTATAATTTCAAAATTACGTTTTTGCATTGAACCATTTTAAAACATGAATATTAAAGATTTTATTAACCGGATGAAGAAAGGACCGAGGTCAAGAAATTGGATAATAACCTTTGGAGTCTTGCTTGGTCTGGCAATTATTGCAACCATTAATACGGTATCGTCTTACACTTCCACCGATAAATATTGTATGTCGTGCCATGTTCATCCCTGGGCTGAAGAAACCTGGAAATTGTCGGCACACCATAATAACAGGACAGGTGTCACCGTGCATTGTGTTGAGTGTCACTTACCTCCCAAAGGAGAAGGTTACCTGCTCGCAAAAGCAAAGCATGGAGCAATAGACGTTTATGGTTTCCTTTTTAAGGATAGTGCAAAAATTAACTGGGAATCAAAAAAACTGCTTGAAAATGCAAAAGGATTTACCTACGAAGCATCATGCATTAAATGTCATCAAAATCTCTTTCCGGTAACACTTTCTGTGAATGGAAGCAATGCTCATCTGGCTTATATAAATTCCAAAGAGGAGCCAAAACCAAACTGCCTTAACTGTCATCTGAATGTCGGACATTTCGACAAAAACGCCAAACACGAGCATAATACAAACTTTGGTGTTGATGCAGCAGCCAGTAAAGAAATATTTACCGAGCCCACCAAAGTTGACAAATTCGAAAATTTCACCGAGAAAATTCCAGGTACAACAGTTGCTTTCGAGATGGTTGCCATCCCGGAGGGAACGTTCAACATGGGAAGTCCGGATAACGAACCGTTGCGCAAACCCGATGAAGGTCCTGTAAGAAAAGTGAAGATTTCGAAATTTTGGATGGCTAAAATTGAAGTTTCATGGAACGAATACCTGGCTTTTTTCCAGGCAACGGGATCACAAGGGCGGACAGAAGGACAAGTTCTCAAAAATAAGAATGTTGATGCTATCACCGGACCAACTCCGCCATGGGGTGCTCCTGATCAGGGTTGGGGCAAAGGAACAAAGCCTGCCATCACAATGTCGTGGCGTGCTGCAAACACTTACTGTCAGTGGTTAACCAAAGTCACCGGTAAAAAATACCGTTTACCAACCGAAGCTGAATGGGAATATGCTTGCCGCGGAAATACAACGACCCCTTATTTCTTTGATGGAGATCCAAAAAAATTCACTTCAAAAGGAATCTTCAAGAAAATTTTCGGCCGCGATACCACAAATATCAGTTCACGAATCGTTTATACCGAAAACAGCTTTTCAAGAACCAAAGATCCTTCGGAAATGAAGGAAAATCCTTTCGGACTGAAAAACATGGCAGGAAACGTTGCAGAATTCTGCTCAGATTATTACTCACCCAATGCATATAAAACTGGTGACCAGGTTAATCCCAAAGGACCAAGAACAGGTGAAGAACATGTAATCAGAGGCGGTTCGTTTAAAAGCGACGCCAAAGATGTGAGAAGCGCTGCGAGAGATTTCACCAAAACAAAGGCCTGGCTGGTTACTGATCCGCAAATGCCCAAAAGTGTATGGTGGTATTCCGATTGCATCGATAACGGGTTCAGGGTTGTGTGCGAAGCAGACAGTATTGTTGGTCAATAAAAAAGAACATTATAATGGAAAACGAGTCAAAAAATATCAACAGAAGGAAATTTTTAGGAGTTGGTGTACTTGCAGGAATAACAGTTGCCGGTGCCGGAGCTATCCTTTCATCCTGTAAGAAAGAGATAAGCAACGAAGCAATGGGACTTCCTCCCATTCTGAAAGGAGCTCCAAAAGGGAGAAAGCTTCGTGCAGGCCTTGTTGGCTGTGGAAACCGAGGAACAGGCGCAGCGATTAATTTTATCAGCGCAGGTCCCGACCTCGAAATCGTCGCACTTGCTGATGTATTTCAGGATAAGGTCGATGGATGTCGGGAAAGGTTTGCGGGTTTCAAATTACCTATCTCCGCAGAGAATTGCTTTGTTGGTTTTGATGCATATAAAAAACTTATGGCAATTCCTGAAATTGATGTTGTAATCCTGGCTACTCCGCCACAATTTCGTCCGGAACATTTTCTTGAAGCGATCACCAATAAAAAACATGTCTTTCTTGAGAAACCAGCTTGTGTTGATCCAGTCGGTGCACGATTGATGATTGCCACAGCAAAAAAAGCTGAAGCACTCGGACTTTGTGTCGTAACGGGAACACAACGACGTCATCAGGAAGATTACATCGAAACCTACAAACGGGTCGCCAACGGAGCCATTGGTAAATTAGTCTCTGCAAAGGCATTTTGGAATCAGGACCATGTCTGGTTCCGTACGCGGGAGGAAGGATGGAACGATATGGAATACATGATCCGGAACTGGAATAACTTTTGCTGGCTTTGTGGCGACCATATTCTCGATACGCATGTTCACAATATCGATGTAATAAATTGGTTCATGGGTAAATGTCCGGAAAAGGCGATTGGTTATGGAGGTCGCGTACGCAGAGTAACAGGTGACCAATATGATTTTTTCAGCATTGATTTCGATTATGGAAATGGCGTCAGTTCACACAGCATGTGCCGTGAGATGGATAGCTGCGCCAATGGAACCGGAGAAATTATCAATGGAACAGAAGGTTACACAAATTGTGTCAACACAATCTGGAATCTGGATGGAAGCATAAAATGGCAATTCGAATATCCAAAGGACGAAAATGGTAATCCGATGAACCAGCTGAAAATTCCGGCTTATGTACAGGAACATATGCACCTTGTTTATGCAATCAGAACGGGTAAATATGTAAACGAAGCAGAGCAAACGGCCCTTTCAACGCTTACAGCAATTATGGGACGCACAGCAGCTTATACCGGACAGATGATAACCTGGGATGCCATTATGAAATCGGATATGGATCTTGGTCCTACCAAGATTGAATTTGGTCCCGTCGACATGGTTTTTGAAACACCTATGCCTGGAACGGCTGTAAATATATAGATAATCAACTAATAAAAACTAAAATTAATTCAAATGTTTGACAAATCTACCAGAAGAGATTTTCTGAAACGATCAGCGACCGTCGCAACCGGCGCATTGATCCTCCCACAGATTATCCCTTCAACTGCTCTGGGCATGGGAGGGAAACTTCCGCCCAGCGACAGGATTGTAATGGGAGCTATCGGAGTCGGATCGCAAGGACAAAGCAACATGAGGGATTTTTTAGCGCTTAAAGATCAAGTGCAATTTGTTGCTGTTTGTGATGTTGACACAAATCACCAGGCCAAAGCAAAAGGTTATGCTGACGAGGCCAACAAAAACAAAGATTGCCGCGTCTATGGCGATTACCGGGAATTTCTTGAAAAAGAGAAATTGGATGCAGTATGTATAGCACTGCCGGATCACTGGCATGGAATCATATATACTGAGGCAGCAAATAAAAAACTGGATGTTTATGGTGAGAAACCTATCTGCCGTACAATAAAAGATGGGCAGACCATTGTCAGTGCAGTTAAAAAGAATAATATCATCTGGCAGACAGGTAGTTGGCAGCGATCTAAACCTAATTTCCATCGTGCTGTTGAGCTCGTCAGAAATGGCAGAATCGGGAAAATAAAAAATATCGAAGTAGGATTACCAAATGGAAGCAAAGGTATCGGAACGCCTCCAATTGTGGAAGTGCCTGCAGAACTCAACTGGGAAATGTGGCTCGGACCTGCGCTTAAGGTTCCTTACAGAGGCGTAAGCCACTGGAACTGGCGCTGGATTCTCGACTATTCAGGCGGTCAGCTCACCGATTGGGCAGGTCACCACATTGATATTGCCAATTGGGGTGCAGATCTTGAAAGAACAGGCCCTGTTGAGATTTCGGGAGAAGGTGTTTATCCAAGGGACGGCATTTACAATGTTCCTGTTGAATACGATTTCCTTTGCAAATATGCCAATGGCCTCGAAATGCGGGTAGCAAATAGTTCCCGGTTGGTTCATGGAGGCGGTGCCACCTGGTATGGTGAGAAAGGGTGGATCAACGTTGACCGGGGCAGGTTATCTGCTTCAGACCCTAAAATTCTTCAGGAGGTAATTGGCGCAAACGAGGTACAGATTTATAAAAGTGATAACCACTGGCAGAATTTTATCGATTGCGTCCGTTCAAGGAAGGAAACAATCGCACCAATTGAGGTTGCCTATCGTGCCATTTCAGTTGCTTTACTGGGCGAAATTGCCATGACTACCGGACAAAAAATTCAGTGGGATCCTGAAAAACAGGAGATTATTGGAAATCCTATCGCAAGCCGCTTATTGAGTCGCCCTTACCGTCAACCCTGGAACTTACCAACTATTTAATCTGAAATCAAAATGAAGAAGCAATATCTGTTAGTATTCGTTTTTGCAGGACTATTAGCTATTTTTAATTCGTGCCAGAAAAGTACTGAGTACAAGGCATTAATTGTTACCGGGCAAAATAATCACAAATGGGAAGCAAGTTCACCAATTCTAAAGCAACTGCTCGAACAAACCGGTTTGTTTACTGCCGACATTGTCAAAACTCCTCCCAAAGGAGGAGACATGAATACCTTCAATCCCGATTTTACGAAATACAACGTAGTCGTTATCGACTATAATGGCGATTCATGGTCCGACAAAACCAAAACGGCCTTTGTTGAATATGTGAATAACGGGGGCGGTGTGGTCTTATATCATGCAGCAAATAATTCTTTTCCCGAATGGAAAGCGTTTAATCTGATGGCCGGATTGGGTGGCTGGGGAGACCGTTCAGAAAAAGATGGTCCCTATGTCTACTACAAAAAAGATTCAATGATTATCGACACCACAGCCGGCCGTGGCGGATCACATGCCAGACGTCATGAATTTGAAGTGAAAATGCGTAATGCCGAACATCCTGTCACAAAAGGATTACCCGCACGTTGGATTCACGGCAATGACGAATTATACAGTCAGTTACGCGGACCCGGCAAAAATATGGAGATTCTGGCTACTGCTTACGCCGATACAACCGGCGGCGGCACAGGACGCGATGAACCTATATTGATGACCATCAGTTACGGGAGAGGGAGAATTTTTCATACTGCTCTTGGTCATGTGGATGAAGATGGGGGTCCGGCCATGGAGTGTGTCGGATTTATAGTTACTTTCCAGCGTGGAGCCGAATGGGCTGCTTCGGGAAAAGTAACGCAAAAAATCCCGAATGATTTTCCGAATGCCGGAGGCGCCTCTTTACGAACTGATTTTAAGGAGCTGACACTTGAAGACGATCTTGCCAAAATCGCAATGTATGATATTACTAAAAGCACAAAGTATTTCACTGATTTGCAAAGTAGAATCCGCGCCGAAGGAAAAACGCCGGAAGCGCTTCAAAAGTTTGAGAAACTTATGATTAAAGTTCTCGAAAACAAAGCGGCAACCGACGACGCTAAACGGTTAATCCTCCGCGAACTCAGCTGGATGGGTTCTGATTTATCCGTTCCTGTGATTAAAGAACTGGCTAAAAACGATCAGTTAAAAGATGTAGCTGAATTTACTTTGGAACGATTACAGCCTGCCAAATAATAACATACTTTAAATTGTTGCTTTTCTGACCATTAGAAGGCACACAATAAGATGAGTTACAATAACCCCGGTTTCAGACTGGGGTTATTTAGTTTTTAATGTATATTTACAAATCATTGTCTAAAACATCAACACAATGCTCTCAATCGTAATTCCCATCTATAACGAAGAAGGATTGATCGACGATCTACTGGAACGAACAGTATCGGCATTGGAAGCATTTATATCAGATTATGAGATCATTATTGTTGACGATGGCAGCGAAGACCGGAGTCTTCAGAATCTCCTTAACTGGCAAAATAAAAATCAAAAAATCAAAGTATTATCACTTTCCAAAAATTTCGGTCATCAGGCTGCTTTTACCGCCGGACTGGAGCATGCCTCCGGCGAAATTGTAGGAATGATGGATGGCGATTTACAGGATCCTCCTGAGTTATTCCAGGAGATGTACCGCAAAATCACAGAAGAAAATTACGACATTATCAGCGGAACACGTAGCGGGCGAAAGGGCTACAGCAGCCGAAATTTCTATACTTTTCTCTTCCATCTGTTTTTTCGGAATACAGCATCCATCCGGAATATGGAAAATACGGGCAATTTTTCGCTGATGAAACGCGAAGCCGTTGATGCACTTTTGAAGATGAGAGAGAAAGTCCGCTATTTGCCCGGACTCCGTTCATTCATCGGTTTCAGGCAAGGATATGTCGAATTTATAAGGGATGAACGCTCTGAAGGAGAACCTAAAATGAGCCTCACAAAACTGTTTATACTTGCATCTGATGCCATATTTGCTTTTTCGAGATTTCCGATCAGATTCTGCTTATCCCTTGGACTTATCGGCACCTTTGTATTTATGTGTGCAGGAGTTTATGTGTTGATTGCCAAAGCCGTTGGATTTGCAGTAATTGGTTGGTCTTCCACATTGCTAAGCATTTATTTTCTGGGATCAATCCAGTTGGTTTCATTGGGTGTCGTGGGTGAGTATGTTTACCGGATTTATAAAGAATCGCAAAACAGGCCAATCTATTTCGTTAAGAAATTCTACGATGGGAAACCTGTAAAACAATGACCAACAAACGCTTGAAATATATCTTCTATTGTATTGCCGGACTGCTTCTTCTTTTGATGATAAAAGGCGGTATCGATGCAGGAATATCGGGAGATGAATATCTCCATTATAATCAATCGGTTTATGTATATGATTATTTCGCTTCCCTTGGGAAAGATACTTCTGCAATCGATACACCAGTAACGCACTTAAAATATTACGGCCAATCCTTTGACAATCTGACGACTATTTTAATAAGATGTTTCAATATCGAAGATATTTTCCTCTTCCGTCATTTATCCTGCTCTTTGGTTGGCTGGCTGACGGTAATTGTTACAGCTTTCTTTGCCGTTTGGCTTGCTGGTTACGGAGCCGGAATCATTGTGATTTTATTATTCGCCCTCTCGCCCACTTTCCTTGGTCACGCACAAAACAACCTGAAAGATATCCCCTTTGCGTTAAGCTATATCGCTGCCATCTTCTTTATCCAGAAGATTCTCTTTACCGAAAATAAGGTAAAGCTTTACGACACAGTCTTGCTCACTGCAAGTATCGCCTTTTCAATCAGTATCCGTCCCGGCGGTTTGCTCCTGATCTGCTATCTTTTCTTTTTTCTCTTCCTTTTCTATATCTATAAATATCTAAAATTCAATCAGTTTAAATCACTTTTATTTCGAAGAAAGCTGATACTGATTTTTCTTATTTCAGCTGCTGCATGGTTCTTTAGCATACTCTTATGGCCTTATGCTCAATTAAATCCCCTTCTTAATGTCTGGAAGTCGTATGAGGTGATGACTCAGTTTCCGACCACGCTAAAGCAACTCTTTGAAGGAAAGATGGAATGGTCAGATTTCATGCCCTGGTATTATTTGCCTAAATATATGGCAATTACAATTCCATTGATCATCTTTGCCGGACTTGCTGTTTTTGTCGTTTTATCGAAAAGGATCATGAACCCAGATAATCTGTTAAAATACGGATTCCTGATTTTCTCCATTCTGTTTCCCGTTGTCTTCGTTATCTACGAAAAATCAAATCTTTACGGATCGTGGCGCCATTTTCTTTTTATCTATCCGTCAATCATCCTGTTAGCGGCTATAGGATTTTCGTACCTGATCAAATACCTTAAGAACAAATACTTAATTACCGCGGCACTTATTTTAGGATTGTTGCCGGCGCTTCATCCAATCAAATTCATGATTCGGAACCACCCTTATTATTACCTCTACTACAATCAATTGGTTGGTAGTATTAACGGGGCATATGGAAAATATGAAACTGACTACTATTATCACACCATACGCGGAGGATCGGAATGGCTGGCACGATATTTAAATAATAAACAAGAAGATTCTGTGAGGATTGGAACCAATTTCTCTGTCAACTGGTATTTTCGCGATCGTCCTGAGCTTCAAACATTTTACTGCCGGTATGATGAAAGAAGCCAAAGTGATTGGGACTACATGATTGTGGCCAACAGCTATATACCTGTAAACCAGTTAAAAGACAAAATATGGCCGCCAAAGAATGCTATTCATGTGATTTACGCCGATCAGGTTCCTGTCTGTGCGGTTCTGAAGCGGGAGACAAAACTCGACCTGCAAGGATATAAAGCTTTAAAAGGGGGTGATACAATCGGGGCAGTAAAGTTTTTTGAGGATGCACTGAAAATTAATACTCAGGATGAATTAATCTTTTATAATTTTGCGGCGGCGCTTGTAACAGAAGGAAAAATTGACAGTGCAAAAACAGTACTTCAATCTGCATTGAAAATCAATCCTGTTTACGAACCTGCTCTAATGTACCTGGGGAATATCGCGGTCAGCCAAAATAACACCGGCGAGGCAATCCAATACTACGAAACGCTTATTGGATACAACCGCAAATATTTCGAGGCTTATATTGGATTGTCAAAGTTACTCATTGGGAAAGATATCGTAAAGGCGAGAGATTTGTTAAAAACCTGTTTAACACTGAATCCCAGTTATTTGCCGGCAATTCTGGCTCTTGCAGATTCGTACCGAAAATCGGATCCCCAAATTGCAAGGAAATATGATGAATTAGCAAACAAGTATAAATAATAGATTTTAATAATTGAAGTATGAAAAAAGCAATTTTAATGATTTCGATGACAGGAATGTTGTTCCTGAGTGGTTTAAGTTTAGCAGTAGCACAGGATCAGCCATCTGCAACAAAAGATTCAGTCAATGCCGATCAGGCAGCAAAACCGGTATTCTACGATGCTGCCGCTACCGAGGAAGCACCTAAAAACTCAACCACAACCTATATTTTGGTTGCCAGTGCCGTTGTGTTAGTTGCTGCTGGTGGTTATTTTATGGTGAAGAAAAAGAAAAACTAACAAGGGAATTCTTTTGAACCGAATAGACAAGCGGCTGCTCTTTTCAAAGAATCAGCCGCTTTTTATTTTACAGCGAATGGATATTAAGTAATGGGAATAAATAAATGTCGTCTTTTGCCAATGCGGGATTTGTGGGCTCTTGAAGCGCAGTGCACCTTTAATACATATCTCTCGTAATTGAAACAAACAGCCCGGATTGGTTTGCTCCATATTTCCCTCGTACCCGCTCTATGTCTGCTCTATGTTTGCTCTATGTTTGCTCTGGTATCAGGTCCTATATTAGCATCGGATCCTCAAACAAAGATTTTTAATGACCATAATGACTTTTTCAATGACGGCGAAGCCAATGATCTTTTCAATGACTTCTTAATGACCCTTACATCTCCCTCTCGCCCCATCACTCCTCTCCCATTCAGCTTTTTTAAATACGGCATAATTTAACCACAATTAATTCTGTATCAATACACTGTCAGCAATCCCGGATGATTCCCCGTGATATTGCGCCCGCCCTGGGGAGTAACAAAAAAAGTATTCTCAATTCCTACCATTCCAATATGAGGGATTCCCTTTTTAGGTTCAATGGCAAAGACCATCCCCTCCTGGATAGGTTCGTCAAAACCGTTGGCAATCACAGGCAATTCATCGATTGTCAATCCTATCCCATGACCCAGAAATTTCACGCTTCGTGTCCCGAATCCCATAAAATTCTCAAGAAAATCAGGACTCAAGCCATTTAAAATATCATTATAAATTACTGACGGAATGGCTCCCGGCTTCAGCATAGAGGCGATATTATTTTGAATATCCACACATTGCAAATGGATTTTGATCGCTTCATCGGGCAGTGATTTCCCAAACATATAGGTCATCGTTTTGTCAGTGTGATAACCGTCAACACCACAGCCCGTATCCACAAAAACCAGGTCCCCTTTCCGGAGCTTTCGGTTGCGGCTACCCATAATTGGAACAGCCGGACTCATACCATAATTTCCGCCCGGCCCGTTAAAAGAGGTGGGGTAAATAGAACTTTCGCCAAAGGCAACCTGACCAAGAATTGTTTCGGTGTCGAACATTCCGAAACGCGCCACACCATGATGACCTTCATTCATCATCACAGTATATAGGTCACAGAAAAATTCCGATTCGCTCATCCCTTCTCTGAGCATTCCGGGCACAATCTCTTCAGTAACACGCTGATGAATTTTCCCCGCCCGCTCCATTAACTCCTGCTCATACTTACTTTTAATCGCGCGTGTTGCACCAATCTGAAGATCAGCTGATTCAACAACCGAAAAGGGGAAGTACTTCTGAAACCGCTGTAACATTGCGACAGGAATAATCTCCTTCTCAAGATAAACCGTGTTTGGCAGATGTTTCATCGTCACAGCAGCATCGCGATAGCTATTCATGGGTTTGATCACGGGGAAAAGCGATTCATCAACAGCCCGTTCGTAACTGCGTCGTACCCAGAAAACTGCCTCGTCATTCCGCGGAATAAACAATATCCCCTCCTGCATGGTTCCCGTAAAATAGTAGAGATTGATTTTGCTAAACACAACAGTAATCTCCCAACCGGGATTACTTTCATCCATTTTTTTTCTGAAACGCGCTATGCGTGAGTCCAATTCGCTTAAGGGTACTTTTATCTGCATCGTTCATTAATTGAGATACAAAAGTAAAAATTAATCAGGGAATCAGGTTTTTCCCTGGTTTAAGAGATTGTTATATTGACAGGATTGTGGCTCAATAGTTCTTAATTAACTTCTATGGTATGACAAGTAATATAAACCAATTATAATTGTAAATCAATTACTTAATGATGTAATATGTGTATCCTTTTGCAGGGATAGTTACGTTCAGCGTAATTTCATATTCGCGGTTAATCGACACGACTTTCACCTTACCATCCGGGTCTTCAACCTGTATTTTGCTGTTTAAGCCAGTGTAATAGACCGGAACATTAATATCTCGGGTGATCGGCACATTCAGCGGATTAAAAACAAGCAGTAACCCTTTTTCTTTACCTGAAGGATTCACATGCAGGATACCGTCCCAGTCCCGCCCGTCTGCGCGGCGAAGATGGATAATGTCGGAATTAAGAATTTCCCTGTATTTCTTATACCACGAAATTGTTTTAATAACCAGCTCTTTTGTTTTATCAGTATCATACAGACGCGGACCCCGGTAACATGCCTGCACGCCCGATCCGTAATACTGTATCATAAGTTGTTCGTAATCCTTTAGGTGATCTGCAAGTGGTTCAAGGACTGCCTCTTCTCCCCCACCCTGATAGCGCGTCAGCGGGACAAATCCCCATCCCATCGAAGGCGTTTTCTCCCATGTACCATCAAAAATATTCTGCCGGTTCAGGATCATTTGCTGATCACGCGGGAGAGAGAAATTTACTTCACGATATCCCAGTCCTATTTTGTTTGTCCCGTCAAGGAAATACCAGTCTGGCGCATTCACATAGATGCCATGCTCGTTGCACCAGCGATACAACCCTTTTTGCAATTCCATTTGCCGCCATTGCGAATCTGCTAAGCCTGTATGCCCGGGATGCGCTGTCGAAGCACAAAGGTCTCCCGGATAGGGACCATCATTTTCGAAGATGTCAAACCCTGTCCTTTCCAGGAAATATTTCAGCTTGCTGATATAGGCAAGGCCCCATTTACTACCCAAACACGGAGCATTCCCAAAGAAAGCAGCAGCATCTGGTTTGCCTGTAACAGGGTCAATTACATCATCTTCATCGCTGATACGACGCGAACTGAACAGTGAATAACAGCCCATTTTTAATCCTTTCTGATGAGCAAGATCCGCCAGACGTTTCCAGTTCTCAATATTTACAACCGATGTATCTTCCATATTGCAATGGCTTCCAAAGCTAAGGATCAAGGCTTCGTAACCCGTTGCAGCACATTGTTCAATAGCATTTTTCACCTGCTCATCATTGCTGCTGACAAGGTGCATGAAAATCGGATTCTCTGCAGTCCATGGAGCAACTGTCGCGTACATCTTCCTGATTGCCAGCCCTCTCCTTTCCCTGTCATAACTATCCTGCAAAAGTTCGTGCGTGCGAACCGAGTTATAAACTTCAGCCGGCAGAAGTTTAACTGCTGTGACGTTTTCAGGATAAACTTCCAGCAAACCAGGAGTTTGATAATTATAATTGACCTGCGAAGTGTAAGTCGAATCTGTTTTCCAGTGTGTGGTCTGATCGCTGATATCGTACCGCATGGCGTTATTGAAAGCATAATTTGTTTCTACATAAATGCCATGTTGCTTTTTCATTTGCTCGGGCGTTCCAACAACAGCGCTCTCCTCCTCAACCAAAGCAAGTATTTCGTTGACGACCCTGTTTATAATGATCGGGACCCCACTATTATTTGAAACCGAAAGCCACTTGACAATCAACGGAATATCGTCATACAATTCGTAATGAACAAGCACATCGATCCCTTTTAATTTATTAGAAAGGAACTTAAACGTAAGCGCCTTTCCTTTTGCTTGTTTGATATTGCGCGCCCAGTTTGTTTGTTTCCAATTGATGTAAGGGGATACCTGAGCTACAGAATACGAGTCGAACTGAAAATCATTTTCACTGGCAGTAAAAGCGTCAATCCACTCAGGCATTAAATAGGCATTTTCCTTTTGTCCATACAATCCGCCAATGTTGTATTTTTTCCCGTCAATCATTAAAACGGCCTCGGGTTTTACAGCGCGCAGCAATTGTTGTCCGCTGATTAAATTCTCGTAACCGATACATGCCAGATTAGGTTTTATCCGGAAGTCCCGTTTCACCAATCCATTTGTAAGGACAAGGTCTTTCCCATTCTCCGCCAGCTTAATACTGGCAGTGTATCCTTTACCATTCACCAGCCAATCGTTTGATTGCTTATTATTGGCCGTTTGGCCATTAACAACCGATGCAAGAAGGAGAGAAACAGATAAGAGTGTGAAATTTATTTTATTCATAAAAGTCTTTTTGTCAGTCGCATTTCAAAAATACAAAAAGAATGCAAATATTTTGTATCGCCTTTTGTATCCGGGATATCTGCCAAAACAAAAGACCTGTCAGGTTTCAGAAACCTGACAGGTCCGGGCCCCATAAAAAAAAGAGGTGTCCCATTTCCGGAACACCTCTTGTAATATCTTTAAATCAAATGCTTACTTTACCTTTATTTTGAATGACCAGGCATAACTGCATGAAGTTGATCGTGCTTTTTGTCGCGGAAAGTAGACAGTCAATCCATTGGTTTCGTTCCATTCCCATTTAAGGTCGCCCGGAACGCCCAGCATTGTAATTTTCGAACCCTCTACAGGCTTTACCGATTTCAGATTGAACTGATCACCCTGCCATTTTAGAAAGATCGCATATACATCGTCATCTTTCGAAGTAAAACAGGCATCGCCCTCCTGCTGAACCTTCCAGAATCGGGTTCCGTAAACCGCTTCCCCATTCGTTTTAAGCCATTCACCCAACTTTAGCAATGGATATTGCTCGTAATCAGGAATTACACCAGCCGCAGTAGGTCCTACATTGATGTCAAAATTACCATTTTTGCTAACTCCCTTGATGACCTTATCGATAAACTCCTTTGGCGACATGCAATCTTCCTGATCGGTATCCTGATTGTACCCAAAAGTTTTCGCAATTCCCTGCCAGTATGACCATTTGTGCGTTAGCAAACCTTCGGTTCCTTTCTCGAAATCGTATTCCACATTGTACAAATCGCCGTGTTTACCCCGTTCATCTTTACCAAACCGGTCATTGACAAAAACTTCCTGGTTCCGTTTGGCAGCCTCATTGTAATAATAAGCGACAACCTCTTTCATTTTCCAGTACGATTCGGGATGATCCCACTCCCCATCGAAGTAGAAAAAGTCGGGGTGATACAAATTAATAAGTTCCTTAATCTGCAGGATCATATAGTCATCGACATAATTATTCACCTTTTTCAACCCGGCATAAGGAATATCTTTACCCGTGTACATTGGGTTATACCATTCATAAAGTGAGTAATACAGTCCGACTTTTAAATTTTCCCTGCGTCCGACTTCGAAAAACTTTCCAAGCAAATCTTTCTTTGGACCCATTTTCATTGCATTCCGGTCAGTGTATTTCGTCGGCCATAAACAGAATCCGTCATGATGTTTCGAGGTAATGAAAATATAATTAGCCCCCATCTTCTTAGCAAATTTGGCCCATTCGGCGGGATTATAGTTTTCGGCTTTCCATTTGGGGATAAAATCGTCATAAGTAAAGTTCTCTCCGTAGTTTTCCTTGTGATAAGCCACTGTTGGATTTCCCGGCTCTTTCATGCGGTTGCCATACCACTCGGCGTATGAGATTCCCTTATCACGGGGAGCCCATGCAGGAACAGAATAAACACCCCAGTGCATACTTAATCCGATTTTGGCATTGTCGTACCATTGAGGCATTTTGTGACTGTCAAGCGACTCCCATGTCGGCTTGTAAGGCCCCTGCGCCGTCACTCTCATTGAAGAAAGGGCGCCAATCATCAAACAAATAAAAAACATTTTTAATCGCATAGTTGTAGATTTAATATTTCGAAAAATACAAATTAAGCAGAACTATTTCAATAGCATAATAGATTTGAGTGCATAAGTTGCAATGAAACCTTGTGTCATGGCAATTCCGTACTTTATTCATAGATGAACTTTTTTGTCGGATCGACGTTAATATCCAACACAATTAAAAACAGTAATAGCTATGCAATTCGTTGTAACAGGTTCATTGGGAAATATCGGCAAACCACTTGCCGAAAGATTAGTCAGAGAAGGACACAGTGTAATTGTGATAAGCAGCAACACTGAGAAAACAGCTCATATTGAAGCGCTTGGAGCCATTGCCGCAATTGGTTCTGTACATGATATCGGCTTTTTGACCGAGACTTTCAAGGGAGCTGATGGTGTTTATACAATGGTTCCTCCAAATTTCGGCGCTGTCAATTGGAAAAAAGACATTGCCCGTGTTGGCGAAAATTATGCAGCTGCTATTAAAGCTTCGGGCGTTAAAAATGTAGTTAACCTAAGCAGTCTGGGTGCACATATGCCCGATGGCTGCGGTCCGGTAAGCGGTTTGTACTTTGTTGAAAAGGCATTGGACGGTTTGGAAGGCGTGAACGTTGTACATCTTCGGGCCGGGTTTTTCTTCACCAACTTTTTTGGCAATATCGGGATGATTAAACATCTGGGTATTATTGGCGGGAATTATGGTGAAAGCCCCAAATTGGCTCTTGTTCATCCCAACGATATAGCTGAGGCTGCAGCAAAGGAATTGCTCGCACTTTCATTTCGGGGTAAAAGCATCCAGTATATCGTAAGTGAAGAAAAAACGACAAATGAAATTGCCTTTATTTTAGGAAAAGCCATTGGAAAACCGGAACTTCCATGGATTGACTTTAAGGATGAGGACACCTTTAATAGTCTTGTAAAAGCCGGATTATCCAAGGAAGTAGCTGAAAACTATACAGAAATGGGTGTCGCTGTGCGTACGGGCGAAATGGCGGCTGAATATAATGCCCTCCGACCTTCAATCGTTGGCAAAACAAAACTGGAGGATTTTGCGCCTGTGTTCGCAGCCGTTTATGCGCAATCCTGACTTCGGAGAAAACGGATTACATTGAATTGTTGTGGAGATTTATAAAAATGAATCTTCGATCAATAAAAATGACTCGTTTGATACAACCCGGATTTTTTTCAGGTAAAGAAATTTATTGTTTTGAACCCTACCCTGATATAGAGCAGGGAAATAGAATGATGGGGGCGATAGGGCGCAAGGGCGATAGGGAGAAGGAGAGACTGAGGGAGTGTTATTAAAATAGTCATTGAAAAGGTCATTGGCTTCGCCGTCATTAAAAGGTCCAGACTCGATATGGACCAAACAAGAATCAAACATAGAGCAGGAAAATACAATGATGGGGCGCAAGGGCGATGAGGCGAGTCATTAAAGAATCTT
>JAATGF010000180.1 GCA_015654795.1 Bacteroidales bacterium | reverse complement strand
GTCCACTCCGAAAAGTAAGAAGGTCAGAAAATAGTCATGAAAGGACTGAATCTAAAACTGTGGGTGGAGCTCACGGAAGAATAAAAGATGAATACGCAACCCTGAAATGGTTGAATATTAATACAATAAAAGTTCAACCCCTTCGGGGCTGTAATCTTTATTTGATTTCTTTTCCACCGGTTTTACCGGTGGTTATTCAAATTTTATCCCTTCGGGATAATTAATCGACTTTTCGGAGTGGACTCAATAAATGAAAACTCTTGTTCTGATTACCGGAGGATTTAATCAAATAATTATTTTACCACGGTTTTTCGCAGGCAACAATGATTACTATAATTTTTTTCAATATTGTAGTAATTACCAGATCCAATCACCAAATACCCAGCACAGATTGAAATTTAGTGAGCGACCGCATGAATGTTCAGGTCATAGAAACTCACCCGGCCTTTTCCAAATTAATCATCCAGCCACCAGTAACCATATTTTAACCGATATTTTATAAAAACGATGGCAATCAATGAGAATTTTGATCAAAACCAGATATATATTTAATGTATTTTGATTTCAAAAAAATAGTAACTTTGCTATGTATTGAACTTTGAAATCGTGAGAGAAAAGGAGTTTGAAACTTATTTAGATAAAAGCGGTTACGAAAGGTTAAGAGTCAGACTAAAAATTGAAAACGGCCTTTTAGTAGATGTAGTTTTTCAATATGAGTCATTCATTGGCAATAAATGGTATTCAATCGTAAGATATGATTGTGCGCATGGGTACTTTCATCGTGATATCTTGAAACCAAACGGAGACAAAGAAAAACAATTAATACAAATTGATAATCTTAAACATGCTTCACGATATGCCGAGCAGGACTTAAAAGACAGATGGGGATGGTACAAAGAACGATTTATTAAAAAATTGGGGGAAAAGTAAAAATGACAAACAAGGAAACAATAGAGCGAAATATAGGTCTAACATTTGATTTTGTTGAGTATTTGGTTGACAGTCCAAGTACCACAGACAACTTGCCCGACAAGTTCAACCTTGAATTTGTCGAAAAGGATTTTCCCAAAATTGAAAAAAATGAAGAAATTGAATCTGATTCGCAATTGAAAAAGAAATACGTAAAAGTCCGGAATTCATTTGAGTTGCAAAAATAATTCCACCTATAAATTATTATCCATCTTCCTTTTCAATCTCTGTTTGAATCAGCGAAAAATAATTTCGTAACGTCACCCTCTATTTTTTCACCTTTTTAAAAACGTCATTATCAATCATTTGCTGAAAGAAATCAATAATTGATTTATCTACCGGGCGATACCTGACCCCTAATTCCTTAATGCTCTTCGAATGATCGACACGCCAGTGATAACCGACATTGCGGCTGATCATCCTACGTTTAAATCCTGCCAAAGGAGCCATTAGCCAAACCATAAACTTGGGCAAGGTCTTCGTTGGGAAAGGATATTGATTGCCATATTTCTTTTGCAGGATGCCTGCTAACGTCAAAAATGAAGTTTCGTTAGCTGAAATAATATGCCTGCCTTTTGCCTGAGGAATAAATCCGGCGTTGTAATGAGCTTCGGCCAGATCGCGCACATCAACTACTCCAATATAGAATTCCGGGGCTCCCATTTTCATATTTCCATCACCCAGTTGACGAATCAGGTTAAAACTTTCGGAAGTTGATTTTGGATTAATTCCGGGACCGATTACAAGCGATGGATTAATCACAACCAAATCCCAGCGTGTTTGTTTTTGATTGATCTCCCAGGCCGCCCGTTCCGCCACTGTTTTGGAATACGAATAAGGTTGATGATCAAGCGTTGAAGTAAGATTCCATTGCTCTTCTGTTGCAATTCCATTGGGATAAGCCAAACAATCGATTGCGTCGCCAATGATAGCAGCACAGCTACTTGTTAGGACAACACGTTTAACCGATTCTGTGCGGTTGACCGATGCCAAAACATTCTTCGTTCCAATCAGCGCGGGATCGACAAGATCTTTCTGAGGATCTTTCACCGTATTTATAAAGGGGGAAGCCGTATGAAAAACCAGCTCACAATCTTTCATCGCCTCATCATACGAGCCCTCTTTGAGCAGATCGGCCTTAAAATACTTGATTTGCCCTTTTGACTTTGCTGCAACCGCATTCAGGTATTTTAGCGACTCAATATTGTCGGGATTCCGAACCGGAGCATGCACTGTCAGCCCTTCATCCAATAGTCTTTTTACGATCCATCCTGCAACATATCCTGTCGCACCGGATACCATAACTGGCATATTTTTATTAATATTCTTCATATCAATTGTTAAAAATTTCTATTTAGGTAACTATTTAACTTATCTGATTGTTTTGAAATCTTACTTTGACCAAATATTCATATCCTCGATTATTAACAAAAACCAATTTTACTCCAGTATTTATCTTCAAAATTAAAAATAAGTACAATAAGCTTAATATATACAAATTTACAAATAAAAAAGAGCAACAGAAATGCTTTATGATCAACAATTTTAGGTCTTTGAAAAATAAAGAAAAACCGTAAATTGCACCGCTAAAGATTAAGATATGGAAACAAAATATGCCCCTGCTGACAGAAGTTCGAAAGAGAGTGTCCTTGCAAGTAATTTAAGTCTCGAAAAGATTCCTTATCTGAAAGACATTTTTTGCTCGCTCTCCTATATTTTTTGCATTCTGGATCAAAACAGGCAGGTCGTTTTCGCAAACGATATTTTGATGAAGACAATTGGAATTGAAAATATTAGTCAAGTATTAGGCAAACGATTAGGTGAAGCTATGAACTGTCACTTTGCCTACGATGAAGTTGGTGGTTGCGGAACTACAGAGCATTGCCGTTACTGTGGAGCCTTGAATGCAATATTGAAAAGCCAGAGAACCGGACTCAAAATAATATCAGAATGCAGGATACGAAGAATGAACAATGGTACTGAAAACTTCCTCGAGGCTGAAGTTACAGCAACTCCATTCTTGCATGAAAATTCAAGTTATACGATATTATCATTGATAGATATTACAGACCACAAACGCAGGGCAATTATTGAGAAGATATTTTTTCATGATATTTTAAATGTTGCTGCTGGTTTAAAAGGTTTTTTCGAAATATTCGACACAATTGATGAAGAGGAACAGCAAAGTTTCATTAAAATGGGATCATCATTTTGCCAGCAAATAATTGATGAGATAGACACCCAAAGATTACTCACACAAGCCGAAAATCATGAGCTTGTACTCAACCGTCAACCCTTAAACAGTTTGACTTTTATTCATCAGGTTGCCAAAGGACTTTGTTTTCTTGATGAAGCAAAAAGGAAAAACATTATTATAAGCGAAAATTCTGTTGGCGAAAATTTCGAAAGCGACCCCGTATTATTGCGTCGTGTTCTAAATAATATGGTAAAGAATGCGCTCGAAGCAAGCACTCCGGGACAAACAGTTACTATCGCTGTGACTAAAAGTGATCAGAAGTTGAAATTCTCGGTTCATAACCCTAAATTTATCCCGCGTGATATAGAAATGCAGGTATTTATGCGCTCATTTTCAACCAAAAATACCCAACGCGGATTAGGAACTTATAGTATGAAAATTTTAGGAGAGCAACATCTTGGGGGGAAAGTCGATTTTATCACTTCCGAAACAGAAGGCACAACATTCTTTATCATTTTGTAAAGATAGTCCGTTTCAAAAGGACAATTTAGTGCCCTCCCTTCAGAAAGTAAATCGCTTGTTGCAAAACTATACCACAAAATGGAAACGGAAGGGCTGAATCAGATTTGCGGATCAATAAAAAAGGATGCCCCGATTTTTGAGACATCCTTACACATTTGTCAATGGGAAAATACATTTATTTTTGATAGGCTTCAATCACCTTTTTAACCGAACCATGTATCAGTAATAACCGACGTGCTTCGTCAGTTGGTATATTAATCTCATCAACAATCATTTGGGTTCCGCGCTCAATCAGTTTTTTATTTGTGAGCTGCATATTCACCATTTTATTCCCTTTCACCCTTCCCAATTTGATCATGATAGAAGTCGTGATCATATTGAGAATCATCTTTTGGGCTGTGCCTGCTTTAAGCCGTGTACTACCTGTCAGGAATTCAGGTCCAACGATTGCTTCTATCGGATATTCAGTAACTTCTGCGATTGCACTCCCGGGATTGCAAGTAATACAGCCGGTCAGTATGCCATTTTCGCGGGCAAGTTTGATTCCGCCAATCACATAAGGCGTTGTTCCTGAAGCAGCAATACCAATTACGATATCGTTTTTATTAATATTGAAACCCTGAAGTGAGGCCCATGCCTTATTGGGATCATCCTCAGCTGCTTCCACTGATTTTCGAAGTGCTACATCTCCGCCTGCAATCAAACCAATCACCATACTTTCAGGAACGCCAAATGTTGGAGGAACCTCTGAAGCATCCAAAACCCCAAGCCTGCCGCTTGTTCCGGCACCAAGATAGAAAACACGTCCCCCTTTTTTCATTCTGAC
This sequence comes from Bacteroidales bacterium, assembly GCA_015654795.1. GTDB lineage: Bacteria > Bacteroidota > Bacteroidia > Bacteroidales > Prolixibacteraceae > JAAFHB01. The sequence goes on along the minus strand of JAATGF010000180.1, from coordinate 42,080 downwards.
TTCAATTTGTTCCACCAGATTTTTGATCTGCGGAATCGCCTGTCTGACTGCGAGGTGAACTTTCGAATCTTCTTCGTTTATATGTGTAAGCAACTCTTCGACTGACATCTTGTCGAGATTGTCAAAATTCGAAGGTGATTCAGTAATACTGGTTTTGGTTTTAACTGCTGACTTCATAAACTACACTTCTAAATATTTTATAAGAAAATTTTGTTGTTATGGTACCTGATAAGTCCTTTCATCGGAGCTTGTTCTATATTTCCTAATATAAGATGCTGCTCTTCAATGGCTTTTCGAAGTTGCGCCTCAAAATGGAAGGCGATGCTCCCCGTAAAGTGAACAGGTGTTTGTCCAATTCCCGGGTATTGCAGCAAATTCCGGGTCACAAATTCGCGGAAGCTTGTCACAACAATATTCTCTATTTCACGATATTTGATATTTTCTGAAAGAAATTTAGTATAATTGGCAAGGTAACGGCTCGGGAACGGTTTTTTGTACACATTTTCAAGAATATCAGCCGAAGTTGTGTGGTAAGTTTCAAAAAAGTCATCAATCAACGATTGGGATAGCTGCTTTTTAAGAATATCACCAATCAGTTTTTTACCTAATACCGCTCCGCTTCCCTCATCGCCAAGAATAAACCCGAGTGGTGAAACGTTGGCTACAATTTCATTTCCATTATAATAACATGAATTTGAGCCTGTTCCTAATATACAAACGACTCCCGCCTGATTCTGACACAGCGAATGAGCAGCGGCTAAAAGGTCAGATCCGATAAAGATGTGCGATACGTCAAATACATTTATAAGGGCTTCTTTTACGATATTCTGTTTTTCCTCATTGATACATCCAGCTCCATAAAAGTAGATGGCATCGAATTTTTTAGCTGCGGTAAACTCTTTATTTAAAATGGCCGAAATATTTCCAGCTTCCTGATAAAATGGGTTTATTCCTGACGTGAACAATGTTTCGGAAGTTTTCCGATCACTTATCAAACACCATTCAGTTTTGGTTGTGCCGCTATCTGCAATTAAAATCATTATCTAATATATTATTTGTCACAAGACTAAATATCTCTATCTTTATCTCTCTTTAATTGATATTTATCATGGTTTAAAAATAGTCCGAAATATTTAACTTAGCAATGCTGATGGAAAATGAGATCAAAGTATTTTGCGTCTTGCAACATGTATGACAAAAGTACATATTTTTTTAAAAATTAGTTCTATTTTTGGTGAGGATTTTCAACCATGTTCAGAAGATCACTGTAAAAGGCTGGTTGGAGCTAACCGTTGAAAGACCTTTTATTTTTTGTGAACCGAAATACGTATTGAATAAGATTAAACTTTCAGCCAATCTTAAACGCTTATCAGATGAAGAAATTTAGCCGACTCCACATAGGCATTGTCGTAATGATCATCTCGATCATTCCATTAATTGGTTTTCCGCAAACGGGAAAGCAATCCCGTCTTACCATCAAGGCAGGGAGCCATCTCAAAAGAATGGACAATCTGATGCCGGATTGGCAGCATGTGGGACGTATTCGCTTTGATTCTTTGTCGATTCATCCGGAAAATAAACTTATCCAGGTTTTTTTCACAACGCCGCTTTCATATATTCCGGTAAGGGAGAATGAAGTAACAGATATTGAAAATTCGGTTAAAAAAAATTTAGGGCGAAAGTTCAGAAACTATTCGCTTGAGATTTTTACCGATCATCATCTATTAAAGGAGTTAGTTCCAAACTCATTCCGGACGACTATGCCTCCAGACCAAAGTAGGATTTGGGGAGACAAATCGGGACGGATCCCTGTTGTACAACAATCAAGTAAAGATAAACCCTGGTCGGGTTTGTATAATAACAACATAGCATTATGGGACAGTCATGGATGGTATTACGAGTCGAAACTTGACCGATGGGAATGGCAGCGAGCCCGCCTGTTTGGAACGGTGGAAGATATGTTTACAATGAGCTATGTTTTGCCTTATCTTGTTCCGATGCTTGAGAACAGCGGTGCCAACGTTTTCCTGCCCCGCGAACGTGACTGGCAATTGCATGAGGTAATCGTTGATAATGACCGATCTACGCGAGGTTCAGAACTGAATATTCCTGATGGACTATCTGTTGAACAATCTGGCAAAGGCTTTTTACTCAAAGATACGTTGTTTTCAGACGACAATCCATTTCAAATGGGAACCTCGCTCCGTCTTTCAAGTTTGAAAGATAATAATAAGTCTATCAAATACATACCTTTCTTTAGCGAAAAAGGGCGATATTCCGTTTCGATTGCCTACCAAAGCGATAGCACTTCATCTTCAGAAGTAAGATATACAGTCTGCCATGCTGGTGGAACGACCGATTTTTTGGTAAATCAAAAAATTGGCGGGGGAACATGGATTTACCTTGGAACATTCGATTTTAATTTGGGAAAAGATCCTAAAATAGGCATGGTAACGATTAGTTGCAATAGTGAAAAACCAGGTTCTATTTCAGCGGATGCCGTAAAATTCGGAGGCGGAATGGGAAATGTGGTCCGACGTCCCGCAGATGAAATGATATTGAATAAAAAGTCACTCGCTGACAAAAATATGGGGAACGAGATTATCAAAAATAACTCACAACTCTTTGATTATAAATTAAGTGGCAAGCCTCGCTACCTTGAAGCAGCAAGATACTATCTTCAAAATGCCGGTTTCCCGGATACGCTTACGTATAATCTGAATAAAGACAGGAACGATTACAACGATGATTACCAGTCGCGCGGAGAATGGGTTAATTACCTGATGGGCAAACCAAACGGTCCGGACAAACAGCGTAATGCTGCCGGCTTAAAGATTCCGATTGATCTCGCGTTTGCTTTTCATTCCGACGCGGGAGTTACCCCAAATGATTCGATTATCGGGACACTTGGCATCTACAGCACAATGGCTGATAGCGGCCTTTTTCCTAACGGGAAATCAAGAATGGCAAGCCGCGACTTAGCAGATCTGATTCAGACACAATTGGTTGATGATATTCGTCAACAATTCAATCCACAATGGACAAGACGCGGGCTTTGGGATAAACAGTATTCAGAAGCGTGGCGGCCAAACGTTCCAACCATGTTGCTGGAACTGCTTTCGCATCAGAACATTGCTGATATGAAATATGGTTTAGATCCGCGATTCCATTTTGCCGTTAGTCGCGCTATTTATAAAGGGATATTGAAATTTCAGTCATACCAAGAAAAACGACGCTATGTCGTTCAGCCCTTGCCCGTTGATCATTTAGCGATTACAAAACTGGGGGAAAATTCTTTTAAATTGAGCTGGAGTGCTGTTAATGACCTGCTTGAACCAAGCGCCAAACCGGATAAATACAAAGTTTACAAACGGATTGATGACAATGGCTTTGATAATGGCGTTGTTGTAGAAGATACTACCCTGATTTTAAATCTGGATCAGTACGACCAGATTTATAGTTATAAAGTTACGGCAATTAACAATGGCGGTGAGAGTTTTCCAGGCGAAATACTTTCAGTTGGGCAAAAGAACAACAGCAAAGGTAATATTCTAATTGTGAATGGATTTAATCGCATTTGCGCGCCTGCCATTTTTGATAACGGTGCCACATCAGGAATCGAATGGTGGAAAGATCAGGGTATCGCAGATCGTCAGGATATCAGCCTTGCAGGATTTCAATATGATTTTGATCGTAAATCTAAATGGCTTGACAACGATAGTCCCGGTTGGGGCGCAAGCTATGCCAATATGGAAGGGAAAGTAGTTCCCGGTAATAGTTTCGATTACCCTTTTATCCATGGAAAAGCCATTATGGATGCCGGTTATTCATTTGTTTCAACAAGTGATGAAGTTTTTAGTCAACCTAAATTTGATATTTCATCCTATTTTGCTACAGATCTTATTTTGGGAGAAGAGCGATCTACGCGTAACTTAAGAGACCCAATGCTAATTGACTATAAAATTTATACACCAGCCTTAATGTCGAAGATTTCAGAACTCACAGAAAAAGGAAGTAAACTTTTTATTTCAGGCGCCTACATTGGATCTGAATTTGGTGAAAGCAATGATACCATTACTGCCAAATTTGTTAAAGATGTTTTGCATTTTTCCTGGAGAACCGGTCATGCATCGAAAGGTGGTTCCTTTTATTCAACCGATTATGTCCATCAATGGTTCAAGGGAAAGTGGAATTTCAATACCGAATTTGATCCGAATATTTACACAGTTGAGGCACCCGACGGGATTGAACCTGCAGGAAAAAATGCCATCACGGCATTCCGTTATGGTGAAAATAATGTGAGCGCGGGTGTTATATTCAATGGTAAATATAAAGTCGCGGCGATGGGATTACCTTTTGAGACAATCATCGATTCCACTGATCGTAAAATACTTATGCAGCAAATTATCAATTTCTTTGAATCAAAATAAATTCAGCTATAAATATGAAAAATCAGATCACATGCTTCTTTCCAGTTCAGGATGGAACGGAATTTGAACCAACGCTACAAACGTTAAGAGATTCGGGCGTTGTAGAAAAAATTATTCTGGTTGGAAATTTGGAACGTTCCCTTGAAGAAGCTGATATTGCCAAAATAAAGTTGGATAGTTTTATTTCAACAAAAGCAATAAAAGAGTTTGCAAAAAATACAACTACCCCCTTCATTTTACTCTATACCAAAACATTGCCACTCGATCTGGGGCAAAATGCTTTGCATCGAATGTTGCAAACGTCCAAAAACAGCGGGGCAGGAATGGTTTATTCCGATTATTTTGAACAAAAAGAGGGTGTTTTAAAACCCCACCCTGTTATTGAATACCAGGATGGTAGTCTGCGCGACGATTTCGACTTTGGCTCTTTACTGCTTTTTCGAACTGCAGCATTAGTTGAAGCGGCTCAGCGTATGGATGAGGAGTTTGAGCTTGCCGGCTTATACGATCTTCGATTAAAAGTTTCGCAAAACTACAAGCTGGTACATTTACCTGAATTACTTTATACGGAACTCGAATTGGATACCCGCAAATCGGGTGAAAAAATGTTTGATTATGTCGACCCGCGTAACCGGTTCAAACAGATAGAAATGGAGAAAGCTTGTACCTCACATTTAAAAGTGGTTGGAGCCTGGCTTGCCCCAAAATTCAAAGAAATTGCATTTTCTGCCGGTAATTTTAAATACGAAGCTTCTGTAATTATTCCTGTATGGAATCGTGCCAAAACAATAAGCGATGCCATAAAATCTGTTTTAAGTCAGGAAGTTGACTTTAAATTTAACCTTATCATTGTCGACAACTATTCCACCGATGGAACAACCGAAATTATAAAATCATTTGCGGATTCAGATAACCGGATTGTGCATGTAATTCCGAAGCGAAAGGATCTTGGAATTGGCGGTTGCTGGAATGAAGCGATTAACCATCCCGATTGCGGAAAGTTTGCCATTCAGTTGGATAGTGATGATTTATATATCGATAATACAGTTATTCAGCGCGTTGTTGCCTCATTCTATGATCAAAACTGCGCGATGGTGGTGGGTTCGTATAAAATGGTCAACTTTAAACTTGAAGAGATTCCCCCTGGATTAATCGATCATAAAGAGTGGACACCTGATAATGGAAGAAATAATGCATTAAGAATTAATGGATTGGGTGCACCACGAGCATTTTATACCCCCGTGCTTCGTGAAATTCAGGTTCCCAATGTTAGTTATGGCGAGGATTATGCATTGGGACTTGCAATTAGCCGGCATTACCAGATAGGGCGAATTTACGATCCGTTGTACCTTTGTCGGCGTTGGGATGAAAATTCAGATTCTTCACTTGATATTGCTAAAATGAATGTCCACAATTTTTACAAGGATAAAATCAGGACACTCGAATTCTGGGCACGTCAGCAGGCTGTAAAGGAGAAAGGGTGATGGATGGAGTAAGGGTGATGGATGGAGTAAGAGAAAATGAGAAAATAAAACCTTGAAGAGGTTTTTAGATAGAAACTTAACCTATTAGGTGAATCAAAATAAAGAAAGAGAACATCAAAATGGAGTTTTCAAAAAAAGCAAGGGAGTTAATACGCGAACAGATTGGTGAATGGGATCTTGCAGCAAAGAACTATGGCAGTTTAAAAAATGTCAAGATAAAAACATTCGATTATGGAGATTATCACATTGATATCCAATTTAATCCGGAGCGAATTGTATCTTCGGCTGCCAAAGTTGACACCAAATCCATTGAAGCACGACCCTGCTTTTTATGTGAGAAAAACCGTCCATCCCAACAACGAAGCTTATCCTTTAATAGTGAATATGTCGTACTGGTAAATCCTTTTCCAATATTCCCCGAACATCTTACCATTCCAAATATTTCACATACTGATCAGCGAATCATCGGAAATTTTGGAAGTATGCTCGACCTTGCTGCCAGTCTGGATGATTTTGTCATTTTTTATAACGGACCCAAATGTGGAGCATCGGCACCCGATCATCTTCATTTTCAGGCAGGAATAAAAGGTTTCTTATCAATTGAAGTTGATTTTCTAAATAACAAATGTTGCCGGGAGGTTCGTCGGATTGGTAACATTACCATCTTCCACTGGCCAAACTATCAACGAGGAACCATCTCGCTAAACGGCAAAAACAAGGTTGATTTAATTGAATGTTTTAATCGCGTATATCGTAAATTGCAAATATTACAACCCGATGAGGTTGAACCAATGCTTAATATTCTTGCTATATTTGAACACGGAGAATGGATCATTCATATTTTCCCAAGGACGTTGCATCGACCTGCCCAATATTTCGAATCCGGTGAAAAACAGTTAATTTTGAGTCCGGCATCGGTCGATATGGGAGGAGTTTTAATTACACCCAGAGAGGAGGACTTTATTAAAATATCAAAAGAGGATGTACAGGACATCTTTAAACAGGTTTGTCTTGAGCCTCAGGCTGTAATAAAACTGATCAATCAACTGTGACAAATACTAACAAATGTTAACTTATTGATACAGATATGGAGACACCCCAAATTAAGGTTGGGATCATGGCAGAAAAGGAAATCTCCTTTACCCTTCACGGAAATTATCATTTAGCGAATTCGACAACCGTTTTAACAGGCAAGTATAAGGCCCGAAAAACAGGAGCAGAAATTTACATCGAATCTATTGATGATAACTTCCTCTGTCCGAACAATGTGAAGTTTATTCCTTTTAACCCCGAAACAGGAAAATTCATACTTCATGATGTAACAATCGGCATTAATTTTCATTGGGAACGAAAAGAAAATCAGACATTTAAAGGCAGTCTTCAATTCATTACCGATGGGGATAAAATATATGCGATTAATGTATTAAGCATTGAAGATTATTTGATAAGTGTAATATCATCTGAAATGAGCGCCACCTCCTCGATGGAATTGCTAAAAGCGCATGCCGTGATTTCGAGAAGCTGGCTCTTAGCGCAAATTCAGAAAAATACAAACCTGCAAACAAAATCTCAAAAATATCAGACAACTTTTCGTACAGACGATGAACTGGTAAAATGGTATGATCGTGAAGATCACACTCATTTTGACGTATGTGCCGATGATCATTGTCAACGTTATCAAGGAATTACCCGCTCAACAACAGAGGTGGTAGAAAAAGCAGTTAAAGAAACTCATGGTGAAGTACTTGCCATAGATGGCGTGATATGCGACGCCCGCTTTTCGAAATGCTGTGGCGGTGTTACCGAGGTTTTTGAAAATGTTTGGGAGCCTGTCAATCATTCCTATTTGCAGAAAATTGTCGATAATAACGTTCTTCCTGAGGGATTTAGCCTTGAGCTTGATCAGGAAGATGTGGCGAAAAAATGGATTATGAGGAATCCAACTGCTTTCTGCAATTCATCTGACAAAAAAGTGCTCAAGCAAATATTGAATGACTATGACCAGGAAACAAATGACTTTTTCCGTTGGAAAGTGGATTATTCACAGGATGAATTAAGTGAATTGGTTAAAACACGTACAGGCATTGATTTTGGAACGATTACTGATCTGATTCCTGTTGAGCGCGGAGGTTCGGCCAGACTGATCAGATTAAAAATTGTCGGGACACTTAAGACAATGACAATTGGTAAAGAGCTGGAAATCAGAAAAACATTGTCTAAATCGCATCTTTATAGTTCCGCATTTATCATTGATAAACAAGAGATTGCGGGGAGCATTCATTTTATTCTGCATGGCGCCGGTTGGGGACATGGCGTTGGCTTATGTCAGATTGGAGCAGCTGTAATGGGAGATAAAGGATATTCGTACCATGAGATATTATTACACTATTTCCGTGGTGCCGGTCTGGAACGCAAATATTAATGTGCTATTTGTAAGGCAGGTCCTAGACTCGTCCCACAATTATTTATTTTGAAAAGAATCTTTGATAAACGAGGTATGGATCAAACACGAACCAAACACAGAGCAGGGAAATGGAAGGATGGGGCGATGGGGAGAAAGAGATAAACGAGGTATGGAGCAAACCCATCCGGGCTGTTTCTATCAATTATGATGGACATGTACTATAAAATTGTACTGCGTATTGTCAAAAGACGACATTTATTTATTCCCCTTACTTAAATTGCTTTACGACAAAAAATAATTAACATGATAAGCAGAACTATTATCGGATTATTATTCTTACTTACGGCGATAGTAACTCACGGATCGTCCTGGATTAGGATCAACCAGTTGGGCTACTTGCCTCATTCAGTTAAGGTTGCAGTCTTTATTTCTGATGAATCGACAGAATTTCATCTGTTTCAGCTTGTTGATGCAGTATCTGACAAAGTAGTATTTGAAAGCTTGCCAACGAATTACGATGGTTCGAAATGGGGAATGAAATCAGCAGCCCGACTTAACTTCTCCCGATTCACGAAACAGGGAAGATATTATCTGAAAGCAGGAAATTCACGTTCTGTCGAATTTACGATTGCGGCTGATGTTTACAAAGGTTCTGCTGATTATATATTGAATTATATGCGGCAGCAACGATGTGGTTACAATCCCTACCTGAAAGATTCATGTCATACTCATGATGGATTTATTGCTGATCACCCAACTAAAACAGGACAGATCATCGATGTAAAAGGCGGATGGCATGATGCAACTGATTACCTGCAATACGTAACAACTTCAGCAAATGCTGTTTACCAGATGCTTTTTGCCTATTCGAAGAATCCGGAAGTGTATGGCGATCAATATAATGCAGCCGGGCTTCCGGGCGCAGATGGTATCCCGGATATCGTGAATGAGATTCGATGGGGGCTGGACTGGTTAGTGAAAATGAATCCTGACAGCACAGAGATGTACAATCAAATTGCTGATGATCGCGATCACAAAGGATTCCGGTTACCTAATAAAGATACAGCCTCCTACGGAAATGGTTTGTACCGTCCGGTTTACTTTGTGACCGGAAAAGTTCAGGGATTATCTAAATACAAAAATCGATCAACAGGTGTTTCTTCCACAGCCGGGAAGTTCAGCTCGGCCTTCGCAATGGGGGCGCAAATTTTCAAGAGATATGATCCCGTATTTAGCAAATTATTGGCTACCAAGGCAAAACAGGCTTTCGCTTTTGGATTGACAGATCTTGGTGTAGCGCAGACAGCAAGTGTGGTTTCACCTTATTTTTATGAAGAAGACAATTATACAGATGATCTTGAATTGGCGGCAATCGAACTTTATAAATCAGACGGTGATGAATACTACCTGAAACAAGCCAACTACTGGGGAAAACTTGAACCGATCACGCCGTGGATGGAGAAAGAAAGCGCACGTCATTATCAGTACTATCCCTTTGTGAATCTGGGACATGCTAATCAGGCAAATATAGATAATTCAACATCAAAGAGTTATTCTGATTTTATGAGCGACGGATTAAAGGCTATTTACGAAAGAGGCAAAGCTGATCCATTTCTGAATGGAATCCCTTATATCTGGTGTTCGAATAATCTGAATGTTGCGGCCATCACACAGGCCAGGCTCTATTTTGAATCAACTTCCGATTCAACATATATTGAAATGGAGGCTGCTTTACGTGACTGGTTGTTCGGTTGCAATCCCTGGGGAACGAGTATGATCTGCGGTTTACCATCAAATGGCGATTACCCGCAATATCCTCACTCTTCGATCACTTCGATTAAAGGAGAAACAACCTCTGGCGGATTAGTCGATGGTCCGGTTTATCGCGAAATCTTTAACGGGCACATCGGCGTTAGCTTATTGAAAAAGGATGTATATGAGCCGTTTCAAAATGGAATAGCAGTTTACCATGACGATATTGGCGATTACACGTCGAATGAGCCAACTATGGATGGAACTGCCAGCCTAAGTTATTATCTCTCATCGCTTGAAAAAGAGGGAATCAGACAGCTCAAAATGAAGAACAGCTCAATTGATGAGTCAGGTGCCCTGGTAAGGATGGACAATAGCCTGAAAACAATTTACCTGATTTTTTCGGCTGATGAATACGGAGAAGGAGCAGATCAAATTCTGAGCACATTATCCCGAAAAAAAATCAAGGGATCATTTTTCCTAACAGGAAATTTCCTTAGAAATCCCGAGTTTGAAAGTACTGTTAAGCGCATGATTGCTGATCATCATTACGTTGGTCCGCATTCTGATCGCCATTTGCTGTATGCTCCCTGGCAAAAGCGTGATTCACTATTGGTTTCAAGAAAACAATTTAACGACGATATAACCGCTAATTTTGATCAGCTTAACAAATTCGGAGTTCAACTCAAAGACATAAAGTATTTTCTGGCACCCTATGAATGGTACAACCATACGATCAGCAGATGGAGTGCGCAACGCGATATGCAATTGATTAATTTCACTCCCGGAGTCGGAACAAACGCTGATTATACAACACCTGACATGGCAAATTATAAGACATCCAAGGAGTTGATGGAAAGATTAATGAGATTTGAAATGACAAATCCTGATAAACTCAATGGCGCAATAGTATTGATTCACCTTGGAACGCATCCCGACCGAAAAGACAAATTTTATAATTCATTGGATCAGATCATTAAAATATTATCAAAAAAAGGGTATACATTTAAGGCACTGAACTAAAATGACAAACAAAACAAGATTTATGAATAGAAAAATCACTGCAACTGGCTTTTGGCTACTGACTGTAAGTTGGTGGAAACGAATTGTCAACCAGTCAATTAAGTAATTGGAGTGGAATCATGAAGTATTGTCATTGAAAGAAACACTCGTCATTGGTTTCGCCGTCATTGAAAAAAGTCATTGGGTCAGTGAAGATATTCGTTAGTATAGGTACAAGGATAAGACCTGATATAAGGAAGGTGGTGGGGAGAAAATCCAGCCGAGTTGGAGAATACGAGATCTCTTGATTCACATTATTTATGAGATAAAATAATAGATAAAAACTAAATAAAAGACGCATGACTGCCAACAACCAACCAAAGAATTCCCGGAACCCATGGGCATGGATTCCGAGTCTCTATTTTTACCAGGGAATTCCATATAGCATTGTGATGATCACTTCAGGGCTCATTTACAAGACAATGGGAGTCTCGATCGCCACGTTCGCATTCTGGACAAGTTTACTTTACCTGCCATGGGCGATAAAGCCATTGTGGAGTCCTTACATTGATGTGGTTTCGACGAAACGTAACTGGATTCTTTGGACGCAGCTTTTGCTCGGAGCAGCATTTATCGCAGTTGGTTTCGCGATGCAGCTTCCATTCTACTTTCCGGCAACAATTGCCATATTTGCAGTGATTGCTATTTCATCTGCCAGTCATGATATCGCTGCAGACGGATTTTATATGCTTTCGCTCGATCAGCATAAACAAGCATTCTTTGTCGGCATCCGAAGCACATTTTATCGTTTTGCGATGCTTACTGCTTTAGGGCTGCTTCCTTTGATTGCAGGTGTTATTCAGGAGAATACGGGACTGGATCCGGTTTCATTCGAAGTAAATGCCGTTCCGGTCAGTCAGTATAAGGCTGCCAATGTTGCCGATTTTAAGATTACAAAACAGGAAGGGATTCCTAAAATAATTATATATCCCGAAAAAGTTCAGATTCCTGTTTTCGAAAAGGGGATTTCCAATCCCGATTCAACGGTTATTTTTGTAGCTTTGTCTGCTTCACCGGCTCCCGATGAAACGATTGTTGTAAATCTTGGGCGTAAATCGGGGAGCAAGGATATCGATCTTTCTAAAAATCAAACAGGGCGTTTTGAATTTACGTCAACAAATTGGGACAAACCAATGGCGGCAGTAATTAGGGTCGATCACAATCTAACCAGCCAGACCAGCTCACAGTTTAGAGCAACAGCCGGCAATATTGCTTTCAGCTGGACAGTCTCATTAGGGGCTCTGGGAATTATTTTATTGCTTCTTGCCGTTTATCATCGGATTGTACTTCCCAGACCCAATGAAACAAGAGAAAAAACCAAAGTTGATCTGAAAATTTATGGTGAAGTATTTAAATCTTTTTTCACTAAACCGGGAATTGTTCCGGCACTAATTTTCTTTCTATTGTATCGTCTGGGTGAAGCACAACTCGTGAAAGTGGCCACGCCCTTTTTAGTCGATGCGCGAAATAGCGGCGGAATAGGTTTGACATCGGCACAATATGGCATTGCATACGGAACACTGGGGATGATCTGTCTTACAATCGGTGGAATTTTTGGAGGCATTGTCGCAGCAAAATTTGGTTTAAAAAAGATGATATGGGTAATGGCATTCGCGATGAATATTCCGGTGAGTGTTTATGTTTATTTATCTACATTTCAGCCTGTTCCCGGCGATATATCAATTTATCTTTCCATTGCAGCTGAGCAGATGGGCTATGGATTCGGATTCACAGCCTACATGCTTTACATGCTCGCTTTTGTTGGGGAAAGTAAATTTAAAACAGCTGAATTTGCCATTGGAACTTCCTTAATGGCGCTTGGTATGATGTTACCGGGTATGATTTCAGGCTATATGAAAGAGCTGTTGGGTTATCAGCATTTCTTTATTTATGTAATGATTTGCGCGATTCCCGGGATTATCGCGATTAAGTTTTTGAAGATCGATCCTACATTTGGGATTAAGAAAAAAGAGGAAACAGAGCGTGTATGAGGGAGAGACTCAGAGAAAGGGAGATCGGATGTTATCTTACCCTTCCTTTAGTAGCTTCTGATTAATTAGCAGAGACCTGCCAGTTGTCAGTCGCCTGCTGCACATCTTAAAGATTGTAACAAATTGAAATAATGAATAATATGAAGAAATTAATTGGATTAAGTCTGATATTACTATTGGCAATCAACTTATATGCCGCAAAATATCCCAAGCATGAGATGCGCGCAGTGTGGATTGCAACAATAGCTAATATCGATTGGCCTTCGGCATCGAATCTTACGGCAATGCAGCAGAAAAAAGAGTTTACCGAGTTACTTGATTTATGTAAAGAGTACAATATGAATACAGTTGTCTTTCAGATCAGACCATCGGCCGATGCCTTTTATGCGTCAAAATACGAACCATGGTCACAGTGGCTCACAGGGAAACAGGGGAAAACGCCTGATTATGATCCGCTCGCATTTGCAAGTGTCGAATGTCGCAAACGTGGCCTTGATCTCCATGTCTGGATCAATCCTTACAGGGCTGTTTCGGATGTTAATAATAATCAGACTGCTCCCAATCATATTACCAATATACATCCGGAATGGTTTATCACTTATGGCAAGACCAAATATTTCAATCCTGCACTTCCTGAAACCCGTAATTTTGTAGCTAAGGTGGTGAGCGATATCGTACGCAGGTATGATATTGACGCCGTTCATATGGACGATTATTTTTATCCATATCGGATTGCCGGAGTTGAATTCCCTGATGATAAATCATTTAAAACTTATTCAAGAGGTTATTCTGCCAATCAGCGTGACGATTGGCGCCGGAATAATGTCGACTTGATTATCAAACAATTGCATGACAGTATCAAGGCAATCAAACCATGGGTTGAGTTCGGCATCTCACCATTTGGGGTTTGGCGCAACAGTACAAAAGATCCGGCCGGTTCGAAAACAAAAGCAGGTCAAACCAACTATGATGATCTTTTCGCGGACGTTTTGAAATGGCAACGTGAACGATGGATCGATTATATTACGCCTCAAATCTATTGGGAAATTGGTAAAGAGATTGCCGACTATAAAATCATTGCCGATTGGTGGTGTCACAATAGTTTTGAAACTCAATTATATATTGGACAGGCACTTTACAAGATTGACGCCCAGGCAAAAGAAAAATCATGGCAAAGTGCTGACGAAATTATCCGGCAAATTAAGCTCAACCGCAAATATCACGAGATTTCAGGAAGTATGTTTTATAGTGCGAAATTCATGCGCAAGAACCCGTTGGAACTTCAGGAGAAATTGCAGAAACGGTATTATCGTTATCCGGCTCTTGTTCCATCAAATCAAAGAATAAATCCCATAGTACCTGAGGCGCCTGCATATGCTCAAATAACTTCCGGAAATGGACAGCTCCATTTTTCATGGGAAAAGGGTAAAAACACGAAGTCGTTTGTGATTTATCAATATAAAAAGCTGCAAAGGATAAATATTGAAAAACCAAAACGTATCTTTTTAACAACAGCAGACAACTCAATAACCTATGCACTCGATAAACGCACTAATCCCAGACGTTTTAGATATGTTGTAACCGCTGTAAGCAAATCGAATATCGAAAGCAGTCCGGTAGGGTTTTCAATGGTTGAATAAGATGATATCTGAATTTAGGATGATTAATTTATTTAATTGCATTGATTATGAATTCACCAAAACGATATTTAGCACTTGACGTTCTTCGAGGGATCACCGTTGTTGCGATGATTACCGTGAATAACCCCGGAACGTGGGCCCATATTTTCTCTCCGCTTGAACATTCGAAATGGCACGGATGTACACCCACCGACCTTGTTTTTCCGTTTTTCCTTTTCGTCGTGGGGGTATCGATGTTTTTCTCTTTCTCGAAGTATAATAATACGCTCAATAAAGAATCACTTCTGAGAATTGGAAAACGGACCTTGCTCATTTTTGCAATCGGATTGTTTTTGAACTCTTTTCCGCAATGGATGACTGATTATTCAAAACTCAGAATTCTGGGTGTACTTCAACGTATAGCCATCGCTTACGGAATCGGCTCACTCATCGTACTGGCAATTCAACGCAAATATCTTCCATATGCAGGCGTTACTATACTATTGATATATTGGGGAATACTTTACTTCTTCGGAGGAGCTGATCCTTATTCGCCCGAAGGGAATGCAGCAATTCCGTTCGATACGGCGATACTTGGCGAATCGCATTTGTACAAGGGGTTTGGAATCCCTTTTGACCCCGAAGGTTTATTAAGCACGATTCCTGCTATTGTAACTGTCATTTTGGGTTACCTGTGTGGCTCAGTAATCAAACAGACAGCGTCAATCAAAGTGCCGCGAACGTTGGCAATATACGGTATTGCCGGGGTTGCAGCCGGATTTTTATGGGGCCTGGCTTTTCCGCTCAACAAACCGCTGTGGACCAGCTCCTATGTGATCTATTCTGCGGGTTGGGCGTTACTGGTACTGGCTTTACTGATCTGGATCATTGACCTCAAAGGCTATTCAAAATGGACCTCATTCTTTGTCGTATTTGGGATGAATCCATTATTTATCTTTGCATTGTCGGGTTTCTATGTCAAATCAATCACGCGCTTTATTCATGTTACAGAACCCGACGGAAGGGTCGTGAATGGATATACCTGGCTGTATGAACATCTGTTTATGCCACTGTCATCAGACCCCAAAATTTCATCCTTACTGTTCGCACTGGCTCATATTGCGATGTTCTGGCTCATCGGACTTGTGCTTTATAAAAATCTTCTTTTTATAAAGGTTTAGGATTTTACGATGGATTTATTTGAAAATTAGGGATTCGTAAATGTTACAAATCCCGGAATAGATTCCATTAATAAATACTAAATTTGTAATAAACGAAAAAATTAAAATCATGATATCTAAACCAATACAGGTTAAAACAATTAGTCAATATTCCATTTGGTTAAAATTCGATGATGACACCGAAGGAGAGGTTGATTTGTCGCATTTAATCAATAAACCTGTTTTTCAAAATTGGAAGGATTCGGATTTCTTCGACAAAGTCTATATTGATACTGAAACTGGTGCAATTGCCTGGGACGAAAATATTGAACTCTGTCCTGACAATATATATTTAAAAATAAAAGGAATAACTTTCGAACAGTGGAAAAATAATCAATATTCTTATGCCACAGGTAAATAGATTCTTTGAAATTATCATATATAGCTTTTTGTATTGCATATCTGATTAGTACCAACTAAATAGATGATTATCACGAATAAATAGGATTGAAAAGTGCAAATTTACATGACATTTAATTTCCATCAAATAATTATTCCATGAAAAAACCACTGCTCTTTCTGCTTTTGTTCTCTTTCCACCTTCTTACCTTTTCGCAGGATATTGATTATGCAAGAAGAATTATCGAAAGACTATCCTCTGCAGAATTTAAAGGTCGTGGGTATATTGAAAATGGTGACAAGATAAGTGCTGACTATATTGCAAATGAATACCGCAATCTCGGTTTGTTGCCAGGAAACAAGAAAACTTACTTCCAGAAACTCAATATCTCCGTTAATACTCTACCCAATAGAGTATTCGTCAGGATAGATGGAATGGAATTAAAGACGGCTACTGATTATTTAGTCGAATCTTCGTGTCCGTCTATAAATGGTAAATATCAGATAATTAAGACAGATAGGAGCCAAATTGACACAGATGCAAAATTAGTTTCCCTGGTAAATAAAGCAGGCAATTCATTTATTCTTATTGACAACAGAAATAAAAAGAATGAAGAACCGGAACTAAGTAAGAAGATTGATGAATACCTGCAATTCCTGAAATATAGTCCTGAAGTAAATATCAAAGGTATCATCATTTATACAAATGAGAAACTCACCTGGGAAAGCTCGACGACTCAAAATATTCGACCGGTTGTTATTGTAAACAAGGAGTTAGATTTGATCAGCCTAAACTCCATCGAAATAACCGTTGATGCAAAGTTCATTCAGAAATACGAAACTCAGAATATAATAGGATCTGTAAAAGGGGCATCTGACTCGGATTCAACTATCGTAGTTTTGGCGCACTATGATCATTTGGGTAAACTGGGAAAAGACATTTATTTCCCGGGAGCTAACGATAATGCGAGTGGAGTAGCTATGATTTTAAATCTCGCAAAACATTACGCAGAAAATAAACCCAAATATACAATCGTATTTATCGCATTATCAGGCGAAGAATTAGGACTACTTGGTGCGAAGGCTTTTATTGATAATCCGTTGATTGACTTAACCAAAATAAAATTCCTTGTAAATTTCGATCTCGCCGGAACCGGAGAGGAAGGAATAAGAATCGTTAACGGGAGTATTTACAAAGAAAAATTCGATCTGATTTCAACAATAAACCAACAGCAAGGTTTATTGCCAAAGGTCGATATCCGTGGCGCTGCATGTAATAGCGATCATTGCTTTTTTTATCAGAAAGGCGTACCTTGTTTTTACATTTATACGCAGGGCGGAATTCGCGCATATCACGACATATTCGACAAATATGAAACCCTGCCACTTACAGAATTTGTCGATTACTGTAAATTAATGATCCTGTTTTTTGATTCGATTTAATTTTAGAAAACATATAACATCAAATATAATGTCCGTTAAAAACGTTTAAGATGCAAAAGAATAAGCTGATTGGTTTGTTATTATTGCTGACGCTGATCTTCCCCATGAAATCGAAAGCGCAGATAAATCTTGACAAGTATCTAAATCATCCCTGGGTCGATTCAGTTTTCAACTCACTTTCACCTGATGAACGGATTGCTCAATTGATCTGGCTTGATGTAAGCGGTGATGAAGATTTGCAAAAACAATTCCGTGTAGCTGAGCTTGTTCGCAAAAATAATTTTGGCGGACTGGTATTCTTCGAGGGAACAGCTGTAAAGCAGTCGCAATTAATTAATTACTATCAGTCATTGGCCAAAACGCCACTTATGATTGCTATGGATGCCGAATGGGGCGCCGGCATGCGTCTCGATGATGTGGAGCCGTTTCCATATAATATGACAATGGGAGCTATTTCGGACGACGAACTGATCCGGAAATGTGCCATCGTGATGGCATCGCAGTTAAAACGTCTTGGCGTTCAAATGAGTCTTGGACCTGTTGCTGACATTAACACGGAACCTCTTAATCCAATTATCGGAATGCGTTCTTTTGGCGAATCCCGCGACCGTGTTACCAATAAATGTCTGGCTTATATGAAAGGTCTCCAGGAGAATGGAATAATCGCTGTAGCCAAACATTATCCGGGCCACGGTGATACAAAGACTGATTCTCACTCATCATTACCATATCTTCCATACAAGCGTCAGCGGCTTGACAGCCTCGAACTTTTTCCGTTTAAAAGATTATCCGTCGAAGGGATTGGAGGAATAATGACGGCTCATATGCGCGTACCTGCCCTCGATCCCAATGGTGAAGGTCCTTCAAGTCTTTCAAATAGTGCCATTGAAGGTGTGATCCGAAAAGAGTGGAATTATAAAGGACTCATTATCACCGACGCGATGAATATGGGCGGTGCAGCCTTAACCAAAAAAGAAGGAAGTATTGATGTTCAGGCTATTGAAGCTGGAAATGATGTTATCGAATTCCCGGTCGATGGTGAAGCAACACTTAAAGCGATTAAAGAGGCAATCCTTAAAAAGGAACTTTCGTGGGATAATATTAATCTCAAATGTCGCCGGGTGTTGGCAGCCAAATATTTTGCAGGATTAAATCACTATCTGCCGGTAAAAATTCAGGGACTTGTTGCTGAACTGAATTCTTCGGGCGCTCAATTTGCCCAACGACAACTTGTTGAATCAGCACTTACGCTACTTGAGAATAAAAACAATTTGATTCCGTTTCAGGGATTAGATTCGCTTCGGATTGCAGCTCTTTCTGTGGGATCTGCATCGGTTACCCCATTTCAGAAAATGCTCGGTAACTATACCAAAGTTGATTATTTTAATCTCTCTGAGGATTTTACAGAAACAGAGCTGAACGGAATAATTCAGAAACTAAAAGGATATAATCTGGTGATTTCAGGCATCCATTCATTATATGAAAGTAAAGTCCGTCGTACTGTCAAGGTGGGAATCCTGAAGCATATTGCCCCACGACGCCCTTATGGTGTAACCGAAAACCTTGAAAATCTGATCAGCCGTTTATCTTCGATGAACAAATCGGTAATTGTTTTCTTTTCTAATCCTTACGCCATCAGTGAGTTGAAAGACGTTGGACATCCCGATGGTATGTTGATCGCTTATCAAAATACGGCAACCTCACAGGAATTAGCAGCTCAATTATTATTTGGAGGAATCGGCGCAAGTGGAAAATTGCCAGTCTCGATCGGTAATCGCTACCGGGTCGGGGACGGACTGACAATCAGTCTGCCAATTCGTTTAAAATATACAGTCCCCGAAGAGGTTGGACTAAATTCTGCAAAATTTAACGGGCACATCGATTCTATTGTAAATAATGCATTGAATCAGAAAGCTTTTCCCGGGTGTAATATCCTCGTTGCCAAAGACGGGAAGGTGATTTTTCAAAAAGCATATGGCTTTCATACCTACGAAAACCGGATTCCTGCGTCCCTAGATGATATTTACGATCTGGCTTCTGTCACTAAGGTTGCAGGTTCACTTCCTGCTATTATGAAATTAAATGAAGAAGGTAAATACCTTCTCGATAAACCATTTTCAACCTACTGGACTGATTGGCGAAAAGGTTTTCTTCATCCGTCAAATAAAAGTGATCTTACACTGCGTGAACTACTTGCGCATCAGTCAGGATTGGTTCCCTTTATTCCGTTCTACAAACAGTCGATGAATGGAAAAGGCTTATTGCCAAAGTGGTACAGCGCCGCGCCAAACGATAAGTATAATTTGGAAGTTGCTCCCGGCCTTTATCTCAATTCAAAGTTTAGAAGCAAAGTAAATAAAGCGATCAGAAAATCGCCATTGAAGACAAGGGGAAAATATGTTTACAGTGATCTGTCAATTATTTTAACGCCTGAAATTGTTACAAAGATAACGGGAATGAAATTTACAGATTATCTTGATCAAAATTTCTATGCTCCGCTTGGTGCGACGACGATAACCTATCAACCATCGAAAAAATTCTCTGATGATCAGATTGTCCCTACCGAATATGATTCGATATACCGTAAGAGATTGATACATGGCAGTGTGCACGACGAGTCGGCTGCCGTATTTGGCGGGATTGCCGGGAATGCCGGACTGTTTGCTTCAGCTAACGATTTAGCCAAATTGATACAAATGTATGTTCAATTTGGAACTTATGGAGGAAAACAATATCTGAAAAAATCAACCATCGAAGAATTTAATCGTGTCCAATTTCCGCAGAACAACAACCGCCGCGGACTGGGCTTCGACAAGCCTTTAATTGATAATCAAAAATTTACAGCGGAAGACGCCTATCCTTGTCCCGGAGCTACGCCTCAAAGTTTTGGTCATTTTGGCTATACCGGAACATTTTTCTGGGCCGATCCGTCAAATGGACTTATTTATATTTTCCTTTCAAACAGGGTTTACCCCACTAGAAACAATAACAAGATTAGTGATCTGAATGTTCGGACCGGAATTTTGCAACTCATGTATGACGAATTGAAAACATCAAAATTGCCCCGGCTTTAAAGCCGGGCAAGTAATCACAAAATCAGATAACCTTGAAGAAACAATTATTCAGATTCTCCTCCCATCACATTCCTGATAATATCAGGAATTTCCGATTCATCGGGTACGTCCATGTTGGTTACGTAATAATTTACAAGCACAAAGGTTCCCAGTTCGTTGCACTTTTTTATTCCGGTATCAATGATCGTTCCAATAGCCACATCTAAAGGCATTAGTATTGTTACCCCTACATATTTGTCGGAATAGTGGAGCGTTTCTAAAATTGAATTAAAATCATGACATACAATCGTAAACTCATCTCTTATTATATCCTGATGAAGACCCGAAAAAGATTTTCCCATTAAAGGGAGAAGAAGAAAATAGTATCTCAATCTGTCGCCAAGACCTCCCATACCACTGATAATTAATCCATTTTCACTGCCCAACGAATTTTCCATGAGCATTCTGCACTCGTTTAGTGCCAGGTAGGTCCATTTTTGTAGTTCCCTGTCCGGGCTTTTGTTGTATTGCTCAATTTGCCTGAAGGCTGTCACTGTTCCGATATGGGCTAACATGGATAAAGCTCTTTTTTTCCCTTCAGCAGGTATAGTCATGCATAACAAACTTCCTAACTTAATTGTCTCTTGCTCTGTCAATTCACCTTCGCCGAAAGAGTGCGAAAGCGCTATATATTCTTCCTGAGTTTGAATATCAATGCCTTCGTTCATAACATCAAACTTGTCAGGGACCGATTCTAAAATTCTTTGTATCTCCTCGTCTTCGTTCTTCATAATGATCTGTATTTCGAATTATTACTATTCCAAAAGCATCATGATTTTAATACATCAAGTATTTCTTTGCCTTCTCTCTAAAAGCCACGATATCCTTTTCCCAGATCTGCCGGATGGATTGAACCTCAAAGCTCTTCGAAAATTCAATCCTTATCTTGTCCGTTCCGCATACTTTGTCAAACATATCGAAACGAGATTTATCACACATTTCAAAAACGTTTTTGGAAGGCCAGAGTTTGTGACATTCCTGCAATATATAGAACTGGACAAGCGACAGTTCTGCTTTTTTATAGTCTGTAACATAAACCTGTACCCCATGAACCATCCTGTCTTTTGCAACGCTGTAATAAGGAGTGAAATGGATCGGGCGAAAGTCGAGTCCCGTAAGGTTGAGTCCTTTCATATTTTCCGCAAGGCTGTCAGCATTGATCCAGTCGGCTGCAAAGAGCTGAAAGGGCAAAGTATAACCCACCCCTATATTCATTACGTAAAGTTCACCCAATATTCCTGAAATCGGGTAGAAAACCGAAGAATAATTTTGCGGAATATGCGGAGAGGAGGGGACCCATGGCAGACCTGTTTTTTCGAAGGTCATTTTTCTTTTCCACCCTTTCATCTTGATGACCTTAAGATTGCATTTTACTTTATTGGCAAGTAATCCCTCATCATTCAGAAATGTAGCAAGCTCACCTACCGTAAGACCATGAATATAGGGTATCGGGAACTGACTCACAAACGAAGTAAACGCAGGTTCCGTGAGACTACCTTCCATCTTCATTCCTCCCAAAGGGTTAGGACGGTCCAATACAACAAATTCGATGTTGTTCTCGGCGGCAGCTTCCATGGCGAGTCCAAGCGAACTGATGTAGGTATACGAACGGGAACCAATATCCTGAATATCATAGACGAGAACGTCAATATTCTGAAGCATTTCAGGCGTAGGTTTCCGTGTTTTTCCGTAAATACTGTAAACCGGCAGACCGGTCTCAGGGTCCTTGTAGTTTGAAACAGTAGCTCCGGCAGTATAATCACCTCTGACCCCATGTTCCGGACCGTATAAAGCAACCAGCTTAATTTGCTTTGAATGAAAGAAAAGATCAATGGTCGATTGGAAATTATGGTCAACTCCTGTTGGATTTGTAATCAAACCTACTCTTTTACCCTTTAACGGTCCGAAGTCGGCCGATGTTAGTACTTCCAATCCTGTTTTAACAGTTCCCGCAAAAAGTGACGAGGTTAACAGGGTTAATACGAATGCAAATAAAAAATGCTTTTTGAAGATATTATTCATATGTATATAATTGTTTTTTCAAGGCCATATGGAATTAACTTCGTTGATCTTCGATTCGCATGAAGATTATATTCATTTCGGTTTGCGATTGATCAATCATGCTCATTTCATACGTATATAATTTGTTTTTTAATGCTCGCCAATGAACATTGGCTCATGAGCGTTTCATTTTAAAAAAAAATTGTTTAATTTGTAATTGTTCAGGGAAATACATTTGACTTTTCAGGGATTTGTAATCTGGTTAGGATGGTTAAAAAAAGTTTGAAATTAGCCCGAAATGTTTACCTTTAAATTTGTATTACAATAATTGTAAAGGTAGAAAAAGAATTAATATTATGGAACGCAAAAAAACGGGTTTTTCCCTTATTCTCTTCCTGGTCATCGTAAGTTGTCAGTACCAGGGTATTAAAAGCCATTCAACGGTGGATATTGATGCTGCTTTTAAAAGCGGGCAGTTGTCGCTCGTTACTGAATGGGCTGATTCTATACTAACAGCAGGAAAGGCAGATTCGGTAACGCAAAAAAAAATATTATTATTGCGCGATCAGGCCGGACGTATAAGGCTCGATTTTAGCCTTACGGAAACTGAAGTTGAAAAAAAGCTCAAAAAGGAATTTGGGGAATATTCACAGGAAGAACGCGTTAAATGGGAAAAAAACAATTGGCTCGAATACAGGGTTATCGATGGAGAAAAACGCTATTTCAATCGGGCTGTTTCAAATCTGAAATTAATCTTTGCAGGTCAGCAATCCAAACCAATGGGTTCGACAGATTTGATTACAGACAAGTTCTCTCAGTTTAAATTGGAACATTCCCGTAGGGTAATTAATACACAGGGATCTAACGGAAAACCAGTAAGTCCTGTCAAAATGAAGGTAACCTATCGGCTCACTGTTAAAGCAGACGCTGTTCCGGACGGTGAAACGATACGTTGCTGGATGCCTTGGCCGCACGAATCTCATGATCGTCAGACAGATGTTAAACTTCTGAATACGATTCCCGCCATTCATACCATTGCCCCCGATTCTGCTGAACAACGTTCAGTTTATATGGAGCAGCCAGCTTCGAAAGGGAAACCCGCTATGTTTGAAATCCAGTTTACCTATCAATCAATAGCTCAGTACTTTGATTTATCCCAATTGAATATCCTCCCCTACGACACAACATCAGCAATCTTCAAAAAATATACAGCAGAGCAATTCCCACAAATCGTATTTACGAACGAAATTAAGCAATTATCGGACAGTATTGTGGGCACAACCACAAATCCCGTAGAGAAAGTTAAAAAGCTCTATTACTGGATTAACGACCATATCATCTGGACAGGCGCACTGGAGTATTCAATTATGCCATTTATTCCCGGGTATGTTTTAAAAAACCATCGTGGCGATTGCGGTATGCAAACATTATTATTTATGACGATGGCACGGTATCAGGGAATCCCGGCTAAATGGCAGAGTGGCTGGATGATGCATCCTGACGAAGTAAACCTGCACGACTGGAGCGAAGTCTTTTACAATGGCGTGGGTTGGGTTCCGCTCGATATGTCGTTTAATCTTCAAAATTCAAAGGACTTAAAGGAAAAAGAGTTTTATATGAGTGGAATAGATGCTTATCGATTGATCATCAATGATGCTATTAGCAGTAAGTTTATTCCGGAGAAGAAATTTGCCAGAAGCGAACCGTATGATTTTCAGCGCGGTGAAGTAGAATGGCGCGGAGGTAATCTCTATTTTAATCAATGGAATTACAAAATGAGTGTTGAATATGGTGACCGTTGACCAATTGAACGCAGATGACGCAGATTTAATGGATTTACGCAGATTTAATCCATTTTAATCTGCGTAAATCTGTATTAATCCGCGTAATCTGCGTTCTATCAATCCGGGCAATCCGTATTAATCCGGTAATCTTTTTACCCAAATAATATTACATTTGCATATTAAAAGATATCATACAAGATACAATTTTCTAAATCATGAAATTTTTTATACCCATCGCAGCAGTTATTTTAACCCTAATGTTCAGTTGCCATCCTCGCTCAGCAGATCTTTTGCAAACTGAGATCGATGGTATTGCCAATCGTTGGGTTCCGGATAAAAGAGTAGGTATTTGTAACCTCACCCTGATTAAAGGGAAAACCAATGAAATGATTTTAAAAGGGGAATCAATGTTCCCTGATGCCAAAGCCGAAATATTACAACTGTTAGTCAGCAAAGGAATTTCCGCAATTGACAGTGTCATAATACTTCCTGATACTATTCACATGGAAAAAATCTGGGGCGTGGTATCTTTAAGCGTTGCTAATCTAAGAACTAAACCTGCCCATTCGGCAGAAATGGCGACTCAGGCAATCATGGGAACCCCTGTTCGCATTTTGAAAGAAAATGACGAGTGGCTCCTTGTCCAGACACCCGATCAATACATCGCCTGGACGAATGCTTCTTCCATAAAACAAATGAACCGTTCGGAAATCAACGATTGGAGAAATGCTGATCGGATCATTTACACAGATACTTATGGCGTTATTTCCGGTGACGATAAGCTGACCACTGTGGTAAGCGATCTTGTTGCAGGTACTATTGTCGTTAAAAAATCAGAGAATAAAAATATTACAGAAGTAACCCTTCCTGATGGGAGATCTGGCTATGTTCCAAATCAGAAATGGCTGAATCTGAAACAATGGAAAGATACCGTTTCGGTGACTCCTTCAAAACTGATTGCTACCGGAGAAAGGTTTTTGGGATTCCCTTATTTGTGGGGAGGAACCTCTACGAAGGGCATAGATTGCAGCGGATTTGTAAAAACAACCTACTTTCTGAACGGTATTATTCTCGAACGCGATGCTTCGCAACAATTTAAACATGGTAAAGAGGTCGACATTACCATAGGTTGGGAAAATCTCCAAAAGGGCGATTTACTCTTCTTTGGTTCGAAAGAGAAAAAACGTATTACGCATGTCGGCATGTACATTGGCGACAGCGAACTAATACATTCCTCGGGAAGCGTTCACATCAGCAGCTTCGACCCTAAACGGGAGAACTACAGTCAAAACTTATTTTCGATATTAGTTGGTGCAAAAAGAGTGATAGGCATGCCTACCGAACAAGGCTATCTGCCTGTGAAGCTGCATAGTTGGTATTAATTTAATGATTCAAAATAAACACCTAATGAACAATAGACGTAATTTCTTAAAACTAAGCGGACTGGTTGCCGGTTCGCTCATCATAAGTGAATCGCTGTCAGCAAAGGAAATGAATCCTGCCATCAGAGCAAAATCAGGAAAGCCTTCTTCCCTGAAGTTACGTTTCCGTCCTTACGATCTCCAGCTAAAACACGTTTTCACAATCGCAAACAGTTCGAGAACTACAACTCCGGTTATGCTTACCGAGGTTGAGTACGACGGACTGATTGGCTATGGCGAGGCCAGTATGCCTCCCTATTTGGGTGAAAGCCATAAAACAGTTGCTGAATTTCTTTCGAAGGTTGACCTTTCTCAATTTAGCGATCCTTTCGAACTGGAAGATATCATTGCTTATATCGACAGTTTAGCCATTGGAAATCATGCAGCAAAAGCATCAGTCGATATTGCTTTACACGATCTGGTTGGGAAAATTGTAAAGCAACCATGGCATAAACTATGGGGATTGAATCGGACAAAAACGCCCAACACAAGTTTTACAATCGGGATCGATACACCCGAAGTTGTGAAAGAAAAGGTTCGCGAAGCCGACGTATACAAAATATTAAAAGTGAAGTTAGGTCGCGAGAACGATAAAGAGATGATTAAAACCATCCGTTCCGTTACAAATAAACCTATTTGCGTTGATGTCAATCAGGGTTGGAAAGACAAACAGATGGCGCTCGAAATGATTCAGTGGCTCGCAACACAAGGGGTAGTTTTTGTAGAGCAACCGATGAGTAAACTTGCTGTTGATGATATTGCATGGCTCACGCAAAATAGTCCGCTCCCGATTATTGCCGACGAAGCCGTTCAAACCGCTGAAGATGTTGCTGCGGTTAATAAAGTCTACTCCGGAATTAATATCAAATTAATGAAGTGCGGCGGTATGCGCAATGCATGGAAGATGGCCAATCTGGCCAAAGTGCTGGGCATGAAAGTGATGATTGGCTGTATGACCGAAACATCATGTGCCATTTCAGCCGCATCTCAATTATCTCCGGTGGCAGATTGGGCAGACCTTGACGGAAATCTCCTGATTAGTAATGATATTTATGATGGAATAAAGGTGGTGGATGGTAAAATAACATTGTCGGACATTCCCGGAATTGGAATTAATTTAAAATAGTTTTATGCTGAACAGAAGATTAAATTCATTCTTAAGAATAAACTAAACATTCCGAACAGCAAAATTGACATTTTTGTCTCACTAAACCATTCATCCAAACTCAATGAAAAAATATTGCATAATTATCGTTTACCTTTTATTTTCCTTTGAGGCAGGATTTGGACAAAAACTTTCATTCGCATTACTTACTGATTTGCATGTTAATCCATCTTCCGCAAGTGATACCGCACTTCGCCAGATGGTGGATGAAATAAATAAAGCTGTATATGATTTTGTAATTGTAAGTGGCGATCTGACCAATACCGGTTCAAATGCAGAACTCGAAACGGTCGCCGATGCCCTTTCAAAATTGAATAAACCTTACTATGTCATCCCGGGAAATCACGAAACAAACTGGTCAGAGTCGGCAGGTTTAAGGTTTAACCAATTGTTCGGTAACGATCGTTTTAGTTTCAGGAAGAACGGCTTTGTAATGATTGGTATAAACACAGGACCTTTTATGAGAATGGGAGATGGCCTTGTCAAACAGGAAGATCTGCATTGGCTAAGTCGCCAGCTCGAACAGACCAAAAAGAATAAGGAACAGGTCATCGCATTTAACCATTATCCGTTAAATGATGGATTGAGTAACTGGGAAAGTGTTACTGAAATTTTAAAGAAAAGCAATTGCATTCTCTCTTTCTGCGGACATGGACATCGTCTGGCTCTTTTTAATTTCGATGGCATTCCGGGAATTATGGGTCGTGCAATGATGATGCGAGACAGTAAATTGCCCGGTTATAATATCGTGGAAATCCGGAATGATTCCATGTTGGTATCTCAAAAGGAACTTGGAAAAGTTAAAGACAATCCGCAATATCAATTGAATTACCTGAATCCCAAACCAATTAACTCGCTTGAAGTTTCAAAGAAGCCCGATTTTTCAATCAATAATGATTATCCCGGAGTCAAAGTCGGGTTTCATCTCGAAGATACAGCGTCGGTTTTCACTGGTCCTTGCGTTGTTGACGGGAAAACATTGATTTATGGAAATTCTGTAGGAATAATAAAGGCGATCAGCATTGAATCACACAAATTGATCTGGCAAACTAAGGTTCAGGGCCCCATCTATTCGACACCCGTAAACTGGAAGTCAGTTGTTGCTGTTGGAACCGTGGATGGAAAAATTGTTGGAATGAACCTCAGAAACGGAAAGGAATTATGGAAAATTGAGGCAGGAACTCCGGTTTTAGGAGACGGAATTATTGAAAATGGTGTGCTTTACATCGGTGGTGGATCCTCCGCTTTCTATAAAATAGATATGGCCTCTGGAAAAGTGATCTGGAAGTTTGAAGGAATTACGGGATTGATTCAGGGTCAGCCTGCTGTATCCGAAGATCAGGTTGTTTTCGGAGCATGGGACCGTCATTTGTATTGTCTCGATAAAAATACAGGATTGCTGCTCTGGAAATGGGATAATGGTCAGCAACAAAAACTCTATTCACCGGGAAATATTGTTCCTGCAATTGCCAATGGAAAGGTTTTTGTTGTTGCTCCCGACAGATGTATGACAGCTCTTGACCTTCGGTCGGGAGAACAAATCTGGCGTAATTGCAAATATAAGGTGCGCGAATCGATGGGTATTAGTGAGGATAAAAGTCATATCTATGTTAAACTAATGAACGACTCCGTGATAGCGGTTTCAACCTTAAATAATCGTTTCAAACTTGACTGGTCTATTAACGCAGGCTTTGGTTATGAGCATAATCCTTGTGCTATTGTGACTTTACACGATCAAATAATTGTCGGAACCAGAGAAGGTGTTGTTATTTCAATTAATCCGGTTGACCCCAAAATCAACTGGAAATACAAAGCGGGTAATTCCGCTGTTAATAAGCTGTTCTCAGACGGCAGAAACATGATTTTTGTTACTCTTTCGGAAGGAAAGATTATTTCTTTGGAAAAAAAATAAAAAATTTTGAAAGATGTAATACAACATACAAATGTATTATCTATCTTTAGTGAAAATTTGTAAACCTCTATTAATATTTGTCAACTAACCGGCAATACTAAAAAAGTTTTTATGAATTTGAATATTCCGAGAGATATAAATTCTAAATTCAAAAATCAAATGAAATGAAAAAAACAGTAGCATTTATTTTCATTTTGTGTATGGTCATTCAATTGACGTACGCGCAAAAGCGAACACTCACAGGGACTGTTCGTGACAAGGCAACCAATGAAGCGCTTCCCGGCGTTACAATTATTGAGAAAGGTACAACCAATGGAACGATTACTGATTATTCAGGAAACTTCCGGATCTCAATAGCCCCGGAGTCGGTAGTGGTTGCAAGTTTTATCGGGATGGCTTCAAAAGAAATCAATCCAGGTAAACTGACTAATCTGATCATCGATCTTGAATCAACGGTTCAGGAAATGAGTGAAGTAGTTGTAGTGGGTTATGGTACCCAGAAGAAGGCGAATCTTACCGGGGCTGTTGCTTCCATCGACACAAAAAACCTGGAAGCCAGGCCTATTGCCGACGTTGGCCGCGGCCTCCAGGGTATAACGCCAGGTCTTAGCGTTGTTATTCCCAGTGGTGAAGTTGGTTCCGACCCTGTTATGAAGATTCGTGGTCAGTTAGGGTCATTGAAAGGTGGATCAGCTCCGTTACTTTTAATGGACAACGTCGAAATCCCCTCAATTCAAATGATTAATCCTGATGATATTGAATCTATTTCAATCTTAAAGGATGCTGCATCTGCCTCTATTTATGGAGCAAAAGCAGCTTTTGGGGTTGTTTTGATTACAACTAAAAAAGGTGCAAAAACTGAAAGTGTAAATGTTTCCTATTCAGGGAACATGGCGTTCCAGAATATTTCAAAGCAAATGGAAATGGGAAAATTGGATGCTTTGGAGTATACCTTAAGTGCATCTGAACGTGTTGGTGGAACCGTTGCCGGTGCTTTCTGGTATGTGACCCGCGAAGGTTATGATAAGGCTAAAGTATGGCAGGAAAAATACGGCAAGGTTGTAAAACCTAACGATCCGATGTTGTATGGTCGTGACTGGTTTGTGGATGCAAATGGTCGCAAGATTGGTTTAAGAACTTACGATCCATATGATTATATGGTGAAAGAATGGGCTCCAACCCAGACTCATAACCTTTCAGTGAATGGTAAAAGCGGTAAAACCGATTATAATATAAGCGTTGGATATCTGGACCAGACAGGTATGGTTAAACCTGCAAAAACAGATAATTTTAGCCGTTACAATGCATCAATTCGTGTTGGAACAGAGATAACCCCCTGGTTAAAAGTTCATGCAGGAACGGTGTATTCCAAGCGTTTGAAGAAATATGCTTATGCAACCTCTTCAACAACTGCTGACCCCTGGCTGTACCTGTACCGTTGGTCATCAATTTATCCAATGACGACTGAAGATGGAGATCCTCTCAGAAGCCCTGTATCAGAAGTTGCACAGGCAAATACTGCTTTCCAGGAGTATAATTACACAAGTCTTAACGGCGGTTTTACGATGACACCTACGAAAGACTGGACGATTAATTTTGATTATACGCACGCAAATCAGGAGTATATCAACAAGAATCCCGGTACCCGTTTTACGGCCCGCGATACCTGGTCTGCAGCAGTAGCCAAAAATGACGCATCCGGAAACAGAATTTATGTGAATGATGCAGGCGAAGTTGTCGCATCAACGGCAACAGGCGCTTTACCTGCGTTTCAATTGGTTAATTCTACCTATACAGGAGTAGGTTCAAATCCGGATCATGTGAATCGTACTTCAAGAAATGATCAATGGAATACAATCAATCTGAATACAACGTATGATCTAAGCGTTGCTGACCTTCATAGATTTAAGTTTATGCTGGGAATGAACAGGGTAGGATATGACTGGGCTTCCAACTATTCCCAGATAACTCAGTTAATTGATTACACCAATCCGCAATTTAGCCTCGCGACAGGCATACAGACTGCCAGCGGTGATGAACAATGGGAATCTCAACTTGGTTTCTTCGGCCGTGTCAACTACAGCTTTAAAGAAAAATATTTATTTGAGGCAAACCTCAGGTATGACGGGACTTCAAAATTCCCTTCAAGTCTTGAGTGGCGTTATTTCCCTTCCTTCTCGGCGGGCTGGCGTGTAAATGAAGAAACCTGGATGAATTGGTCGAAACCAATATTTAGTGTGTTAAAACTTCGCGGATCATGGGGTACAATCGGTGATCAGACTGTACCAGGATCACTTTATGTACCTACAATGACCGGTTCATACAATAACTTTTTGGTTTCGAACACCAAACTTTATCAGTTTGCTTCCCCCGCTGCTGTTTCAGCCTCTGTTACGTGGCAGGACATTACGACACTTGACTTTGGTGCCGATGCACGTTTTTTAAACGGTGAACTTGGAGTTGGATTTGACTGGTATCAACGTGATACGAAAAATATGATTGTTCCGCAGGAAAGTATTCCTCTAACATTTGGCACAGGAGCCCCGCAAAGTAACTTTGGCTCATTACAGACAAAGGGTATTGAAATTCAGGTAGACTACAATCATCGCTTCAAAAACGGTATTGCAATTAATTTGACTGCAACATTAGCTGATGCAAGCACAACGATTACCAAATATGGGTCATCTAACAGTATTGGCACCTTGGCTTCGCCAGCTTGGTATGTTGGAAGAACTTATGGCGAAATCTGGGGTTATGAAACTGACAGATTATATCAAAAAGAGGACTTTGCGTATGGCAGTGATGGCAAATTTATTAAAGTAACGTCAAAGGATGGTTTCCCTGTCAATCAATTAGCGGATGCTGCCGTAGCGACCCAGGGAAAACTACAGTCGGGGAACTTCGTTTTTGGTCCTGGTGATGTCAAATTTAAAGATCTGAATGGCGATGGTGTAATTAATGATGGTAACCGATTAGTGAAGGGCGTTGATGGCAAACCTGATTATGGTGATTTAAAAAAGATTGGTAACTCAACTCCACGCTATGAATACGGCTTCAGGGCAGGCGCTGATTATAAAGGATTTGATGTGTCAGTTTTCGTCCAGGGAGTAGGTAAACGTGATGTCTGGGGAAATGGTTTCCTTGCAATCCCGGGTTACAACTCATCAGACGGAGCAATTCCGGAAGCATTCGCAAGTAATTTTTGGAGAGCTGACCGGACTGATGCATTCTATCCTGCACCTTATAATCAGGCAGGAAGTAATACTACTCTGAACATGCAGGTTCAGTCGAGGTATCTGCTTAATATGGCTTACCTCAGAATCAAGAATATCACGATAGGTTATTCATTGCCTGCGAGCCTGATATCCAAAATTCATGCAACTAAAGTGCGTGTATACGTAGCAGCTGAGAATTTCTTTACATTCGACCATCTGGGAAATCTTCCTATTGATCCTGAGGAAATTGAAGGCTATTCAATGTGGCGGGAGGCTGATGCTACCGGAAATCGTACCGGCTATAATGCCGATCGTACAGGCGTAAGTGTACCTACATTTAAAACTGCTTCAGTTGGTATTCAGTTGAACTTCTAAAATATAAGAATTATGAAAAAATATTCATTCATTTTACTGTTCGTAATTTCGCTGGGTTTCGCTGGTTGCAGCGATTATCTTGACAGACCGTCGTTGACAACAATGAACGACGACAACTACTGGACATCCGAAAATAACCTTCGTTTATTTGCGAACGGTTTCTATACAAACTACTTTGTCGGGTATAATTCAGGTTTTATTGAAGATTATGCTCCGCTGCGTGGCTATTATTTTTCAGATGACTTTACCTCTTCAGGAAAGCAAGGTAACTTTGAATCACAGGCGCCTGACTCGAGAGGATCAACAAGTGAAACTGCTTCATGGTTAAACTCCTATGCAGGACCTACATGGGATTTCGCGTGGGTGCGCAAATCAAACTTATTCCTTGAAAGAATAGAGGCGATGAAAGATAAACAAATTACTACAAGCGTTTATCAGCATTGGTCTGCAGTAGCTCGTTTTTTCAGAGGATATGAGTACAGCCGCCTTGTAAGTGTATTTGGAGACGTACCTTATTATGACAAGGTTATAAAAGACACAGAATTTGACCAGATGTACAAAGACAGAGACAGCAGAACGCTGGTAATGGACAAAGTATATGATGATTTTGTGTATGTTCTTGACAATATGCGCACCTCTGATGGAAATGTCCAGTACCTGAACAAATACATTGCTGCCGGTTTTATCTCCCGCTTTATGTTATTTGAAGGAACATGGCAAAAATATCAGCTGAATAATACAGAAAAGGCTAAAAAATACCTTGATTTAGCTGTCCGGGCTTCAGCTGTTGTTATGTCAAACAGTGCATATGCATTTACAAGTGACTTCCGTTCGTTGTTCGGTTCACAGGATCTGGCTACTAATAAGGAAATAATAATGTACAGAACATATGATGCAGCAATTGGTGTAATGCATTCGGTTGCTTCGTATTCAAATTTGTACGAAAGTCAAAGTAATGCCCCAAATTTAAAATTGGCCAAATCATTTGTATGTAACGACGGTATGCCTTATAAATTATCAGCTGTTGCAAATGCTGACAAATTGGATATCAATAATATGGTTGCTACCCGCGACCCTCGTTTTGAGGCTACATTCTGGGGTGCACCTAAGAAGGAATCCGGTACATTACTTTATGCCTGTAAGTTTATTGACCGTGAGGGTGTGAAACAATATCCGGGACCTTATACTCCGATGTACGGTTCAAGTACAAATACGAATGATGCTCCTGTAATGCGTCTGGCAGAAGTTGTACTGAACTGGATTGAAGCCAAAGCCGAATTGGCAACATTAGGTGGAACAGCCGTGGTTCAGGCAGATCTTGATGCATCTGTAAATGCAATTCGTAACCGTCCTTTAGATGCAACAGCTATCGCCAAAGGGATTAAGAAGACAGCTCCATTAACATTAGCAACCCTTCCTGATGATCCTGATCGTGACGCAGATGTTCCTGCCCTGATTTGGGAAATTCGCCGCGAACGCAGAATGGAATTTGTATTTGAGCATACCCGTCTGATGGATATTAAACGGTGGAAAAAAATCGATTATATGAAGAACACTGATCCTGACAATCTTCTTGGTTTATGGATTAACTTCCCTGCAGAATATACCGAATGGTTAGTTGCTGCTAAAGTAAATAACTTAAAGGTTAAAAAGGAAGACGGAACGATAGTCACATATACAGGTTCAAATGCTGCCGATATGGTAGGTTACTACATTCCCGAAAACGTTTCAAACAGAGATGCTTTTACTGATCGTGTTTATTTAGCGCCAATTGGTAATACTCAGATTAGCGAATATCTGGGTAAAGGCTACAAATTAACACAGACTCCGGGCTGGTAATACACTGATCCGAATATAATTACAAAGAGGCTGTTCCAGATAATGTTACAGCCTCTTTTTTTCATGTACCTTTTACGGCAAAAAGGGGAGTTGAAAACGTCGCACTTATTCTTCCTTTGCAATTTTATATAAGTGGCTAACTTTTAAACGGGAAAAATGTTTTTGTTCAAATTTTTCACAGTTAAAATCGGCAAAAGAGATTAAAAATGTCTTCAATGAACAGATTGAGGATGACGTTTTCAGGGTGATAATTGATAATTCGGCCGACAACCTGAATGCAAAAGGAACAAGCCCCTATTACTGTTACATCGGGTATAAGCCATTATCAGTAAAAATATTAAACCGGATGCAGCTAATAAGAAGATTCGTCAAGGGATAACCGACTGGATTAAAAAGGTTGAATAAAGCTTTTTAATTAACAATATGAATTTAATTAACAATATGAAAGGATTTTAAAATCGTAATGCATTTTGACCTAAAATGAAAAAAGAGTACCTTTGTTAAGTAAATTTTTGAAACAACTAATCTGATGGAAGAATTATTCGGTAAAATACGCATTAGCCAGACGCTAAGTCAAAAGATCGAACGTAAGATTGAAGAGGCAATACGGCAAAAAAAGTTAGTCGCAGGAGCCAGGCTCCCATCAGAGAAAGAATTATGCGAAAGTTTTGCAGTAAGCCGGACCGCTTTACGCGAAGCGCTGCGACGATTAAGCGCTCGTGGATTGATTGTGATTCGAAAAGGGAGCGGAATGATCGTTTCGGAAATAAAAATTGAAGACGCAATTAATTCGCTCAACCTCTATTACGATCTTAAATTTGATTCCAATCTGATTACACAGATCATTGAAGTCAGGAGATTGTTTGAACCAGAGATTGCACGATTGGCCTCCCGCAATCGTACAGATGATGATATAAAATTATTAAAAGAGAATCTCGCTGAATTGGCCAAATGTGATCCTGATAATACGCAGCTTGAGGTCGATATGATAAACCGTTTCCATATGAATCTGTCGAAAGCCACTGCGAATCCGATTATTATAATCAGTATGGAACCTATTTATTCATTATTACCACGGATGCGGAATATGATCTATGCCAATGTAGAAGGTGAGAAAGAGTATACATTACGACTTCAGCAATGTATTTTAGATGCTGTAGAAGCCCAAAACGATCAGAAAGCCTATCAATACTCAGTTGAATTGCTGGAACGCAATATGGAGGTTTATGTGAAATATTTTAAAAGCTTTTTATAATATCTCATTTACCTTGATTAATTAAGTAATTGGCAAAGTAAGGTTTGAATAAGATTACAGAATGATTTACACAAAGGCCCTGCTTGGTAGTGTGAAATAGGCATGATTGAAAAATCACAAATCGGAATGAATCCGTCAGCTGACGGATGCGAGTTCCACACCGTTGATTATTTCAAAAAAATGATGCTATCAATACGTATTAGATATTAATAACTTACAAAAATTTAAACGTGTGAAAGCGGTTTGCAAAATTTACTCATACGATCCGACATAGAGTCATAGTTTTTGATCTGTTGGTGTAATTTATTGGTGGATTTTTGCAAAAATTCATATGATGAAATTTACATATAGACCTAAGACCATGAATATATGTCAATTAAAAACAATAAAAAAACCGCGGAAAAATTGTTTACTACTAATTGCGTGAATCTTCCCGTTTTGTGTTATTTCTTACTATTTTTACAACATCGGGTAAAGGACTAAACTAAGCCCTGGAATAATTTATTTCGGTCGATCTTCAACCTGATTAACTATTAAGTACATCATTAACATACTTTAGTTCAAATAGATGAATAATACAGTCCTTCCAAATCAGGATCAGAGCAGAATGCTCTCCATCGATTTTTTCAGGGGATTTACAATGTTTATGCTTGTTGGCGAGTTTTCGGGCTTCTTCGGTACTTTGGTCAATCCTTCTCTGGATGGGACAATTATTTCTGCATTTGGCCGACAACTGCATCATGTTGATTGGATAGGACTTCACTTCTGGGATTTGATTCAGCCTTTCTTTATGTTTATCGTCGGAGTTGCCATGCCATTTTCAATGACCCGCAGGTGGAACAGGGGTGATAGCTGGAATAAAACTTTTCATCATGCATTGACCCGCTCCGTATTGCTGCTTTTCCTGGGTTGGGCGCTCTATTGTATTGGTCCCGGAGAGATTACCTATCATTTTACAAATGTCCTTGCTCAGCTCTCCGTCACCTATCTGATTGCCTTCCTAATCATGAGAAAGGCTGTTAAATGGCAGTTACTGATTTCGTTCCTGATGATCCTTGCATCCGACTTACTTTACCGGTTTTGGAGTGTGGAAGGTTTCAATCAACCATTCACGCCCGATCAAAATTTTGGGTCGTGGTTCGATCTTGCGCTGACAGGTAGCTTAAGTGGAGGAAACTGGGTTGCTTTCAATGCCATCCCGACAACTGCCCATACCATATGGGGCGTAATTGCCGGAATGATCCTGATGAACGAATGGAAACCACGTAAGAAAATTCAAATCCTTGCAATTACAGGAATAATCGGTTTGATTATTGGCTACGGAATGAGTTCTTTTATCCCGATTATCAAACACATATGTACGAGTTCTTTTGTAATTGTTAGCGGCGGATGGTGCCTTATCGCATTGGCCATTTCGTACTGGCTGATTGATGTGAGGAATTACAAAAAGTTCACATTGTTTTTTGCAATTGTCGGGATGAATCCGCTATTTATTTACTTATTTGCCCATACAGGCGGTAACGATTGGCTTAAAGCCATTGCCAAACCATTTATCACGGCAATTTTCGGCGTCTTCAACGAACTGACAGTTGAAATGGCTTTGACGCTTTCCGTTTGGGCAATGATGTGGGGAATCTGTTATTTTCTTTATAAACGTAAAGTATTTATTAAGTTGTAAGTTAGCCAATCATCATAACAGTAACTGTTTTTTAATCCGATAACCCTGTTGTGATAATGCAATATTCAATACTTTTGCCTTCTGCAATGAAACGTGGCTGACCGAAAGTCTTTGACTCGTCAATGCAGTAAACGTCAAATCATTTAAAATCAAATGAATTCCCGTGAGGCATAAAACTAAAAAGATTGGCATAAACCTTTTAAAACTAATTGTAACGGTTTCCGCAATTTGGTATGTGCTTTCTAAAATCTCGTTCAAAGAGGTTTTGAATGTCTTTTCAACAGCAAATGCTTTCTATATCCTGGGAGCGGCCTTCTTTTTAGTATTGTCGTTTGTTTTGTCGGCCTTCCGACAGAATCTCTCATTCAGGAATACGGGTGCAAATCTTTCACAAGTTCTTAATATCAAGCTTTTCTGGCTGGGATTGTTCTATAATCTGTTTCTTCCCGGCGGCATTGGCGGCGATGGCATTAAGGTTTATCTTGTTAATAAATACCGAAAAAACGGCATTAAAAAGAACATCGGGACCATGTTGGTGAACCGGATCTCAGGACTTGTAGCAGTAGGCATGATCACTGTAGTGTTGTATTACCTTTCAGAACTTCACATTGCCTACGGAAAGGGAGTATGGATTGGTATACCGGCAGTTTATGCCCTTTACTATTTTGTTCTCAGGCTCTTTTTGAAAAGTTTTTTGAAAATCCATGCCGCTTTATTCTGGTGGTCACTGGCTTTGCAAATAGCGCAATTTATTTCAGCACTGTTTATTCTGTGCGCTTTTCATCAGACAGCTGATCTGTTCGATTACCTTTTCCTCTTTTTTGTAGCAACAATTGCAACTGCACTTCCAATCACCGTTGGCGGAATTGGTGCACGCGAAATGGTTTTTCTCCTTGGTGCAAAAACTCTCGGACTTAATATTGAATTGTGTATTGCACTAAGCTTCATGTTTTTCCTTCTTTCGGCCTTTTTCTCTTTAGGTGGTTTATATTGGGTATTCTTCCCGCCGTTCAGACGAGAACAGGTTCCGGATCAATTATCGGAAAAACGGAGTGAATTTAAGGACTGAATTTAAATAACTATGGTTATATACTTATCTATAATAGTTTACATTGCTTCAATGATATTGATCGGAGTTGTTTCCGCAAGGAAAATCCGGTCAGAAGGCGATTACTATGTAGCCGGAAAACGTGGAAATTTGTGGCAGATCACGGGATCTTTGCTTGCAACAATCTTGGGAAGTTCAGCAATTTTAGGTACTGCCGATCTTGCACTTACACAAGGATGGGCAGCATCATGGCTTTTAATAAGCGCATCCGCAGGTCTTTTTTTGTTGGTTCCTTTTTCAATGGTGGTTCGACGACAAGGGAAATACACACTCCCTCAGATGATTGGCGATTTTTACGGGAATGAAGCAAAAATAATCTCCTCTTTTATCATCTCTTTTGCCTGGATCGGCATTATTGCTGCTCAAATTATTGGGGCAGCAAAAATTCTGAACGGATTTACCGGATTGGATTATTCTATCGCGGTCTGGAGCTCGGGCGCTGTTTTTATTTTCTATACCGTGATCGGCGGACAAATATCTGTCTTAAAAACAGATATGTACCAGACTGCGATCATCCTCACGGGAATTTTAGTAACTGCTCTTTATATTCTTTTTTCACAACCAGTTTCTCCAACGGCAATGACTTCACTGAAATTTCCGTTCAACGAAGGATTTCATGCTTTCGATCTGATTGTACTGTTATTAACCTATTCCACCACTTTTGTAGTCGGGCCTGATATTTATTCACGGATATTTTGTGCTGAAAATGAACATATTGCCCGAAAAAGCGTCTCGATAAGCGCCATAGTTTTGATCCCCTTCTCTTTATGTATTACCTTCCTTGGTATATTTGCTGCCTATAAATTTCCCGAACTTCATTTACAGAAGGGCTCTGCACTGATACCGGTAATGGTTAATACCTTGCCTGAATGGGCCGTAGGATTACTGATTGCGGCACTTCTTTCGGCTGTGATGTCTTCCGGCTCAACAGCTTTACTCACTTCGGCAACCATAATCAGCGATCCGATTTCAAAAGGGTTGGATCAGAAGAATTCAATGCGAAATACTAAAATCATAATGCTGATTATCGGAACATTAAGCATTATCCTTTCGCTAAATGTTCAGTCCATTATCCAGTCGCTGTTAATTGCATTGACAATTTTTTCAGGAGCATTTATAATTCCAACGGCAGCAGGACTTTTAGGTTTTAGGGCGAGCAAAATCAGAAGCAGTACTGCCATGATCGTGGGAGGAGCAATTGCTTTGACAGGAAAAATCATTGCACTTAACGGGAAAGGTACACTTGGCAATCTATTAATAATTACAGGTTTTGCATTAAATGCGCTGATTCTTTTTGTCGGAAACAATCGAAAGTCACCAGCGACACAAAGAAAGATTAATCCTACATCCAAATAAGATTTTGTACTTTTGTCATCCGGAAAACATAAAGCAACCATTAAATGAATTTTCTCCGATTACTTCTCACCATAGGGATCATCTCAGTCCTGTTTTCGTGCAAAGAACCACCTCCACGTCCTGTTATAAGACTTGTTCCGTTGCCGGCTGAAGTAACTGATCAGGAAGGTTTGTTTATACTCAAATCTTCGACTAAAATCGGGATTAACAGCGATGATGAGCAGATGCGACAAATAGCATCATTGCTGGCACAACATACGGAGAAATACTTTGGAATCAGCAATGCAATAGAGGGTTCCAAAAGTGGAGAAAGTGGATCCGTCTTTCTTAAACTTGATGAAAATCTCAAACTTGGGAAAGAAGATTATCATCTTGCAGTAACTGCGGATGGAGTACTTGTTGAAGCTGCTTCTCCAAACGGACTTTTTTATGGTGTGCAAACATTGATTCAATTAATGCCTTCTACTTCGAAACAGGTCACAGAAATTATCATTCCGGGAGTTGAAATTAAAGATTCCCCGCGTTTTTCGTGGCGGGGGCTTCAACTGGATGTTAGCCGTCACTTTATGCCTAAAGAATTCATCCTGAAGTATCTTGATTACATGGCGATGCACAAATTCAATACGTTTATATGGCATTTGGCTGATGATCAGGGCTGGCGCATTGAAATAAGAAAATATCCCCGGCTTACAGAAGTCGGTTCAATAAGAAAAACGACGGTGATCGGACATATCGATAATCCAACAGGAACCGATACAATCCCCCATGGCGGATTTTATTCCCAGGATGATGTCAGGGAAATAGTTGCCTATGCTTCAAAACGTTTTATTACTATCGTTCCCGAAATAGAAATGCCTGGGCACGCTTTGGCAGCGCTGGCTGCATATCCCGAATTGGGCTGTACAGCTGCACCTTACGAAGTTGCAACAAGATGGGGAATGTTTAACGATGTGTATTGCCCCGGAAAGGAAGGGACTTATACCTTTATGAAAGATGTGATTGCCGAAATGACGACGCTATTCCCGGGTAAGTATTTTGATATCGGCGGAGCAGATTGTTCAGAAGTACGATGGGAAAAATGCCAGCAGTGCCAGCTTAAGATGAAAACAGACAGTATGGGATCAATACATGATCTGCATGACTATTTTGTTCGACGAATCGGTAAAACGCTTGATTCACTCGGAAGAGAACTGGTCGGATGGGACGATATTGTGAAAGACACATTAATTACCCGGGAAGTTATAATGTCGTGGCGTGGCCAGACAGGAGGAATTGCGGCCATTCAAAGAAAAGTACAGACGATAATGTGTCCGGCTAAACTTTGCAATTTTGACCAGTATCAAGCCAATCCTAAAGGAGAACCTCTGGCTGTAGGAGGCCTTTTAACCCTCGAACAGGTCTATAATTTTGAGCCTGTTCCGAAAGATCTCACGAGACAAGAAGCCAGATATATTATCGGCGCACAGGCAAACGTCTGGACACAATACATGAAAACTCCGGAATACGTTGAATATATGATATTTCCACGGGCGGCAGCTTTGTCGGAAGTATTATGGTCGACTAAAGAAAGCCGAAACTATCAGTGGTTCAAAAAACGTATGCTTGAACAAATTAAACGGTACGATGCCGAGGGAATCAGGTATTGCAAAGCTGAATTTAAGGCAGCAACTAATTAAAATATTGATTTTTTCAGGTTTTTTGAATAAAATAATATTTTTTCAAATATCTGTCATTCATCAACTTACCAATCTCATCTTTCTCCGTAGGAGATATGGTATTGTAGAAAAAATGATCCCCCAAGGTACAATTACCGCGTTCCAGTTACGGTATTGTAGAACATAATCGGTTACATACAGTATCGTAGAAATATAAGGGCATGGCACTTTTTACCACGGTTATGGTATTGTAGAATATAATCACACGGTACCCCTTTACTGCGTAGCGGTTACACACAAACAACCCGGATGGGTTTGCTCCATGTTTTGTCCATATCGAGCCTGGTATCAGGTCCTATATCAGCATCGGATGACTTTTTAATGACGGCGAAGCCAATGACCTTTTCAATGACGGCGAAGCCAATGACTATTTTAATGACTTTAATCACACTCCCTCCG
>JAATGF010000174.1 GCA_015654795.1 Bacteroidales bacterium | reverse complement strand
GCCTGCAAAAGATTTGTATTTGTTTGGGATCCATTCGCGCCAATAGATACTCTGTCCACGGAACCCGTTAAATCGCTTTTTTTCTGTACACCATAACCAATTGCAACGACTTCTTCGATCCCGATCGTTTCCTCTTCAAGCACGATATTTATAGTCGTATTTCCTTTGACAGCAAGTTCCTCCATCTTCATTCCCACAAACGAAAACTGCAAAGTTGAATTTTCAGGAATATTCAAAATTGAATATTTTCCATCATTGTCAGTGATTACACCCTTAGAGGTTCCTTTGATCACCACTGTTACGCCAGGCAAAGGAAGCCCTCGACTATCTTTCACTGTGCCTGAAACCACTTTTTTTTGTTGCTCTGCTTCATTAACAGTAATCGTAGCAACAGGATTGATTACCAATTTGGTTTGCCCGGTATAGGTGCCTGCTTTAGCAGATACCGTCGATGCCAAAATAAAAATTGTCAGTAGTTTTACTCCCAACAAAACTTCCGAAAAACTTCCCGGAGGAAAGCATTTCCTTTTACATTTCTTTTCCATGCTTTTTTAAGATTAAATTTGTAATTAATTGTCAATATTCATCCAAGTCATTAGTTTACTTATTTCTTGTCTATATTATTTCTATAATAAATTATATAGAGGGCACGTGCACGTATTAATTCATAAAAATATATTCTTGTGCTATGTCAACAAATTCAAATGTTTTTCTACATTCTGTTCAGCAGCAACAAAAGAAGACGCAGAATGCTTGAAATATGATATCAATTGGGAGTAACAGATCTTGAAACAGAATTTTTTATCAATCATTTTTACTGCTAATTTAAAAATTTGATTTTTCACCGTTCACGTGCCCCAAAAATAAGAAACTTTTTTTGTATAAAAAATTATTTCCGCTTTATTTTGGGCAATTATAAAAAAAAATAAAATTTAACTAAAACATTGGTGGATTTCGAGAATCAAAAACATTAAAAAGGCTGTTTTTAATCCTTGTAAAATCGTGCGTTCTCTTTAGTAATGATATCAATTGGCATAAGGTTAATTTTTTCAATATTGACATCCGAAACCAGATACTGAAACAGGGTGTTTATCCCCCTGTAAGCTTGTTCTTTTGGTTTATGGCAAATCAGGAAGTCGATGGTTCCTTTTTGTAAATACTTTACATTCTCATTTAGAAAATCAAATCCAATTAACAGGGTGTCTTTCCCAAGATCATTTTTTTCCAG
Source organism: Bacteroidales bacterium (assembly GCA_015654795.1). Lineage (GTDB taxonomy): Bacteria > Bacteroidota > Bacteroidia > Bacteroidales > Prolixibacteraceae > JAAFHB01. The sequence goes on along the minus strand of JAATGF010000174.1, from coordinate 5,248 downwards.
AAAATTTGCAACGGTAAAAACACGTGAACTGGTAACGAAGATAACGTCAATATTTCCCTCTTTTTTTATAACATTCGAAATCGAAGTTTCGACTGAAGTGTAATTGGTCTGTTTGATTTCGACATGAAGAATAATGTAGACTTTTTTATTTTCGGATACATAATTTCTGAACCCTTCTTCGATTCTTAAAAGCGGGTGGTTATTTTCAATTTCCTTGGCAATGTTTACAATCATGATCTTGCTGCTCTCTTTTATCAGGTAGCTGACTAAATGCGCAACAACATATCCGCTTTGATATAAATCCGGACCAATATAACTTAAGCTGTTGTAGTCGGGAATATCTGAATTTATGAAAACAAAAGGAATATTTCGTTCCTGAAGTATTCTGATAAAACGGATCGATTCTTCAATAAATAAAGGAGCAATTAGAATCCCGTCATACTGGTTTTTAAGAATCAATTCAGTCTGGTTGATAAATGTATCTTTATCATTCAGATCAAAAAAGTATTTTTCGATTTGAACCCCATATTGTCTGATTTCAGCTTCAGCCATTAATATTCCCTGATAAGGCGATTCCCAGAAATCGGTCTCTTCCGAGACTTTTGGAATGAGGGTTGCAAGCTTTATTTTTTTGGGCGATGCCAATCGGCGGGCCAGAATGTTTGGCTGATAATTTAACTCTTTTATGATGCGTTCAATTTTTTCCTTGGTTTCTTTAGAAACACCTCCTCTATTATGTATAACCCGATCTACTGTTGCTAAAGATATATTTGCTCTCCGGGCAATCTCTTTGACACCATTTAGTTTGTTCTGACCTTCCATTAAAAACAATTATTTTGTATGGTACTATTTTATATTGATTTTTATTCCTGTTTCGTACTCAAAAATGAAAGTTGATGGGCGAGGGCAGCGCCGCGGGAGTTTACACCCATCATCGCAACACGAATTTTTTCGTTCGAGCCTATGATCCGGTTATAACTTACAGCGCTAAATCCAGGCAAAATGCCACCTGCTACAGCTAAAACTGTACCGGCAAAGCTATTTTTCATAAAACCCATTCTTGAATTTTCCATTTCATTTAAGTTTTTTCATTGCTTGGTTCGACCTCGATATTGCTGGAGATGAACAGACAAAAATCTAAAATATTTGAATAAGTAATCGTATGGTTTTAATATTTATTTGACGTTCGTGTACGTGCACAAATATAAATAAAAAAACATGTAATGGAAAAATATTTAAAATAAATTACCTTAGCGCATAATAAAAATATAAGTTATTGATTATCAATAAAAAAATTCTTAAGTATCTGCATATTTTTATCATGTACTATGATCCCGATCTCCATATTCAATTTTAAATTTGTCATTAATACCATTTTTGTATAACCAGATTCTTTTGTACCAACCTCCACGCAGGGCTCTCAATTGGTCATCGCGGAATATAGGTTTGATTTCTTTAAAGAATAAAATCACATTAGCGTAATTGCATTATTTGCTCAACAACTTTATTCATTTCAGAAATATCCTGAATGTCTGTATCTTATTATGAATGATAATGGTACGATTTTGCCGGATACCGGAATAATTGCCGGAACCTGCATCTTTAGTGAACATAAGAAGCAAAGATAAAATCGAAATTAATTAATACCGCTGAAAGGGTCAAAAGTTAAATTTTTCCGATATTTTTGATGTTATATTACACAGCGACAAGTCAGGGAAAGAGGTCAGCGGTTATCTGTATTCAAAAACATGTATTCTGCAATAAGCGGGTCACTGCACTTAAAAACATCATACTTATTCTCAATATTTAAAACTATACCATTATGGAAAAACAAGTTTCCAATCTGATTAACCACCTTCAGCATGTGGGTATTCCGGTAACAGATGTCACTATTTCCGAGGCTTTTTACAACAGGCTTGGCTTTGCCAAAGCGATGCAATCTGTATTTCAGGATGACGGTGAAACCGGCACATGCGTGATGATGAAAAATGGCAAGATCATCATTGAACTGTACCAATTGCCCGAACGTAAGCTAAAAGAAGTGCGGGAGCGAAATGATGGACATATCGACCATATTACATTCGATGTTGACGATATCGATCTGGCTTATAACACATTGAAGAATGCCTCGTTTCATGTTATTGAAGAAAAGCCGGTATTCCTGCCCTTCTGGGAAAATGGCTGCCGGTATTTTAATATTCTTGGCCCCGACGGTGAACGCCTCGAGTTTAATCAGCTGTTATAATTAAGCTTGACGGCTGCAATGGAACAATTCCCCATACTTGCATTATGCAAAAATACCCGATCAGGCCAGTATAAAGCATGGTGTGAATGAAATACGAATAGGGCAGTAGGTTGAATTAACTAAAATTGTGTCATAGCTACGTTAAATAAAAGCATCCAATGATTCGCAATCCTTAGCCCGCCGGCTCTATATTGACAAAATAATATTCAAAGAAAACGAACTCAAATATATGCAATACCTTACAAATCTGGTATTCTTCCTGTTAATATCAGGCGCTGTTCTTGCAGCCAATCCGGTTAAAGATACAACGGCAGTCGTCACATCCGAATTTATATACAGGCAACACGATGTTTCATTTCCGAGTTGCCATGCCTCGACAATCGTCGAAACACCCGAAGGACTACTTGCCGCATGGTTTGGCGGTACGGAGGAAAGGAACCCTGATGTTTGTATCTACACAGCTTCCAATATAAACGGCAAATGGAATCCCCCGGTCATGGTTGCCGATGGCATTGAGAATGGCAAGAGGTTCCCCTGCTGGAATCCGGTTTTGTTCAAAAAGGATAATGGCGAAATCGTACTTTACTACAAGGTGGGGCCCGATCCTCGAACCTGGTGGGGGCTTTATAAAACATCGAAGGATAACGGGAAAACATGGTCGCCGGCTACAAAAATTCTGGGTAACCTGTTTGGACCGATTAAAAATAAACCGGTCCGGCTATCAACCGGGAAGATATTATACCCGACAAGCTTTGAGACCCCCACAGACTGGAACATCTACCTCGAAACCTCCGATCAGGATCTAAACCACTGGCAAAAGATAGCTATCAACAACAATAAACTGAGTTCAATCCAGCCAACCATCTTAACCCATCGAGATGGTACATTACAATTACTTTGCCGGAGTCAGAATAAAAATATAAATGAATCGTGGTCTAAGGACAACGGGCAAACATGGTCGCTCCTCACTCCCACACACCTGCCCAACAACAATTCAGGAATCGATGCTGTCACACTTTCCGACGGAAGGCAAATGCTTATTTTCAACCCCATTACTGACGGGCGAAATGAGCTGGCAATAGCAATTTCAAAAGATGGTATCAATTGGAAAGTTGTCGTATCACTCGAAAAAGATCCCGATCCTGCCGCCGAATTTTCGTATCCCGCGATAATACAATCCAAAGATGGTTCGATCCATGCAACCTATACATGGAACCGAAAATTGATTAAACATGTGGTGATTAATCCCGAAAAACTAATACAATAACAGCACAAAAACAAACGACATGACACACCTAAAAGAAGAATCAGGAGAGAACAGCCTTTCTAAAATGCTGCATTCTAAAACGAATCACTGTTTGATTTATCTCACATTTATGACGGTACTATTCTCAATTCCAGCCGTTTCAAATGCACAAAAAACATGTGCCGAAAAGCTTGGATTTCCACAGGGAAAGAAGGTCCTGCTCCTGCACATGGATGATGCGGGAATGTGTCCCGAAGCAAATGCAGCCGTCGAAAGCTACATCGAAAATGGCTATTTACGCTCCACGGCGGTGATGATGCCATGTCCAAATGCAGCCTCGTTTTTAGAGTGGGCCAAAAGTCATCCCTTAGCCGATGTGGGCATGCACCTTACCTTAACCAGTGAATGGAAAACCTACAGGTGGGGACCGGTATCCGACCCTGCTAAAGTACCCGGCTTAATTGATCCTGAAGGAAAATTATACCACGATGTTCCCGGGGTTGTTATGCATGCCTCGGCGCAGGAAGTTGAAACAGAAATCCGTGCACAAATTGAAAAAGCCATTGCCTTAGGACACAAGCCCACTCATATCGATACACATATGGGCACACTATACGGCTCTCCCGAATACATAAAGGTCTTTCTAAAGGTCGCCGAAGAATATCACATCCCTGCCAATATAATCGACCTTTCAGATCCCGAAGTCGTCAGTAAATTCAAACAGGAAGGCTACCCGATTAATGCAGATGTGATCAAAAGTATGGGGGAATATCGCTTGCCCAAACTCGATAACTTTACAAGTGTACAGGAAGGTACAACCTATGAAGAGAAAAGGGCCAACTTCTTCAAACTCGTCAAATCGTTAAACCCCGGATTGACAGAGATAATCTTTCATCCCGCTACATTAACCGAAAACCTAAAAACAATCACCGGCTCATGGCAGCAACGCGTCTGGGAAAGTGAGCTATTCGCCGATCCACTCGTCCACAAATTCTTTAAAGACGAAGGCATTATTATCACAAATTGGAAAGACATTATGCAAAGGTTCGAAAAGAAATAGAATCATCACCTACTCCCATACGTGCAGGGTCCAAACTCCCCATCCCCCTTTCTTAAAGGGGGCAGGGGGATTTGCCATGTAAAAGGGGGACCAAGGGGGATTTAAAACACTGGCAAAACACAACATCACATTTCGTCCCACCTCCTCCCGCACATTCACGGGCCAAATTCGCCCTTTGTAAAAACAGTACCAAGGCAGATTTAAAACACTCCTAAAACCCGACACCATATTTCATTCCACCCACTCCCGCACATGCAGGAGCCAAACTCCCCCTTTGAAAAAGGGGGACCAAGGGGGATTTAAAACACTGGCAAAACACAACATCACATTTCGTCCCACCTCCTCCCGCACATTCACGGGCCAAATTCGCCCTTTGTAAAAACAGTACCAAGGCAGATTTAAAACACTCGCGAACCCCAACATCATATTTCATTCCACCAACTTCCGTACGTGCAGGAGCCAAACTCCCCATCCCCCTTTCTTAAAGGGGGCAGGGGGATTTGTTCTGAAAAAGGGGGAATACAAGGGGGATTTATTGTGAAAAAAATGAGCCCAAGGCAGATTTAGAACACTCCTAAAACCCGACACCATATTTCATTCCACCCACTCCCGCACATGCAGGAGCCAAACTCCCCCTTTGAAAAAGGGGGACCAAGGGGGATTTAAAACACTGGCAAAACACAACATCACATTTCGT